>CAZITK010000020.1:0-16006 GCA_964542145.1 uncultured Brevundimonas sp. | reverse complement strand
TGGTGGTGGAGATCGACGGGCGGATCGAGGCGCTGGATTGCTCGGGCCTGACCGAGCGGATCATCTTCGACGCCGTGCCGCCGGGACTGGCCGAGCGGCCGACCCTGACGCTGCGGACCCAGGCGCGGCGAGCACAGCGGGCGGAGATTACCGTCGCCTATCTGGCGGGCGGGCTGATGTGGTCGGCGGACTATGTGGCGCGGATCAATCCCGATGGCGAGACGATGAGCCTGACCGGCTGGCTGACCCTGGCCAATGTGGGGACGACGGCGTTTCCCAGCGCACCGGTGCAGGCGGTGGCGGGGCGGTTTTCCCGCGACGACGGCACCCGGCCGGTGGAGCCGAGGCGGACCTGGGTCCAGCCCGGCTGCTGGCCGCAGGACACGACGACGCGCAATGCGTTTGGGCTTGAGTCGCGGGCGCGGCTGAATGTGCGTGAGGGCCTGATGGCTAGTCCGGCGCCGCCGATGATGGCGCGAGCCGAGGCGACGATGCTGGACGAGGTCGTGGTCAGCGGCTCCCGCATCGCGCGGCAGTCGGACCTGGGCGATTACAAGCTTTACACCCTGCCGGAGCCGACGACGGTACAGCCGCGCCAGACCAAACAGGTGCGGTTCCTGGAACAGCCGGCGGTGCGGTTCGACCGGCTGTATCGGCACCGTTTCAACGAATTCAGCCTGAGCCCCGACGTCCGCCAGCCGGTCGAGCTGTTGGTCCGCACCCGCAACGAGGCCGACCGGGGGCTGGGTCTGGCCCTGCCGGGCGGTTCGGCGACCATCATGGAGACGGTGGACGGCCAGGCGCTGTTCGCGGGTCAGGCGGTGATCGAGGACGTGCCGATCGGGCTGCCGGTGGAGTTCAGCCTGGGCGCGGCGCCCTCGGTCGGGGTCCATGGCCGGATGCTTTCGGACAAACGGGAGGGCCGCTATCGCGTGATGGAGGTCGAGCTGATGCTGGGCAACGACCGCGACGAGGCGGTCACCGTCGAGATGATCTCCCAGGCCCAGGTGTGGCCCGGCTTCCGCATCCTGGAGGCCAGCGCCCCGACCGAGGTGGCCGATTCGGGCCTGACGGTGTTCTGGATCGAGGTTCCGGCGCGGGGGATGAAACCGCTGCGCTATCGCTTTCGGGTGGAGGACTGAGGGGCGCCGACATCAACCCGCGCCGTTCAACGCCGTCATGCTCGGACTTGATCCGAGCATCCAGCCAGCGCTGATCTGACCGCCGTGCAGCTGGATCGTCGGGTCAAGCCCGACGATGACGGCTGCTAAAGGAGCGCGTCATCGGCCAAGAAGAAGCATCCAGGCGTCACCCCTCCCGCGCAGTCTGGCGGGGGCTGAACTTGGGCGCGGGGGCGAGGCGCATGACTTCGGCCTGATAGCGGTCGTCGTCGCCGGCGGCGGCGAAGGGCAGAGCGTCGGAGCAGGCCTGGACGAGGGCGTCCAGCCACGGCTTTTCCGCCTTGTGAAAGTCGCTGAGCACATGGCCGTGGACCAGATGCGCCTCGCCGGGGTGGCCGACACCCATGCGCGCGCGGCGGAAGTCGGCGCCGATTTGGCTGATGGTCGAGCGGATGCCGTTGTGACCCGCCGCCCCGCCGCCGGTCTTCATGCGAAAGCGGCCGGGCGCCAGGTCGATCTCGTCATAAAAGACGATGACGTCGGCGGGGGTCAGCTTGAAGAAGCGCATGGCCTCCCCGATCGCGCGGCCGCTCTCGTTCATGAAGGTCTGGGGCTTGAGCATCAGGGCGCGGACGGGGCCGGACGCCGTCTCGACCTCGCCCTCGCAGGCGATCGACTGGAACTTGGCGCGCTCGGCGCCGAAGCGCCAGCGCCGCGCGATCTCGTCCATGGCCATGAAGCCGATGTTGTGCCGGTTGCCGGCGTACTTCGGCCCCGGATTGCCGAGCCCCGCAAGGATGATCATCGAATCTCCGGTGTCGAATCAACCAGCCCCAAGACATACGCCAGCCGAGCATCGACCATTCGCATCGTCTCGATGTCGAGCTCGCCCACGACATTGCCGCAGCGTTCGCGTCGAACGGTCTGAAGTCGCTCGGTCATCAACACCGAGTCTTTGGCTAGTCCGCGCACCACGCCAGCCGCCACGAAGACCCGGTGAGGAGATCGAAATTCCATGCCGCTTGTGAACGGACAGACGATTACACCTCCTGATTGCCTGATATCGTTGGACTGCACGACGAGAACGGGGCGTGGCTTATCGCCGGGCAGGGTGGAGACCACGATATCGCCTCGCTTCATTGCGGCAGGTCGCTCCAAGCGTCCGCAGCCGCGGCCTCCGCGAAATCCGCCAAAGCCTGCTCTTCCTTAGAGTTCCGCGTACGCTCGAACGCTGCGTTCATGGCGTCTCGGAATCCCGGCGCGTCAGGGTCCAGAGCCCAGATGCGAACCTGCTTCAGACCCGCCGCCTTCTTGCGAGCGCGATAAGCCTTGTACTTGTCGGGCTTGGGCGCGTGGATGTTCATGAGTCCGAGGTAGCGCGCCACCGCCATTCACGCAATGAAAAGCCCGCCGCGGCGGAGCCGGGCGGGCTGATTGTTGGAACGATGAAGGGAGGGGATCAGCCCTCGGCCTTGTCCTCGGCGGGCGGCTGGTCGTCTTCGTTCGACTGCTCGGAGGCCGGGACCTCGTCGGCGGCGGCTTCGGCGGCGACGGCTTCTTCCTCGGCGATGGCCTCCTCGATCTCGTCGGCGGCCTTGGCGGCCGAGGAAGTCTTGATCGAAGCGATCACAAAGTCACGATCAGTGATGGTCGGCTCGACGCCCTTGGGCATGTCCGCCAAGTCCGACCAGCGGATGATGTCGCCCATCTTGTGCCCGGCCAGATCGACGGTCAGGGCCTCGGGGATGTGGTCGGCGCGGACCGAAATCTCGACGGTGTGACGCACGACTTCCAGCGAGCCGCCCTGACGGAAAGCCTCGCATTTGTCTTCGTTGATGAAGATCACGGGAATGTCGATCTTGATGGTCTGCTTCTCGTCGACGCGCATCAGGTCGAAGTGCAGGGGACGGTCCGACACCGGGTCGAACTGGACGTCCTTGGCGATGACCGGCTGGGTTTCGTCGCCGTACTTCAGGGTCACCAGGTGGCCCAGCAGCTTGCCGGTGTAGAGTGATTTCCTGAAGGACTTTTCGTCGACCGAGATGGCCACGGGAGCCTTGTCGCCGCCGTACAGGATGCCCGGGACCGCGCCCGAGCGCCGGGCCGCGCGAGCGCCGCCGGTGCCGACGCCTTCGCGCACGTCGACGTTCAGAATGATCTCGGCCATCAGCCTCGCCTCAAAACAAAACCGCCGCATCGACCGAACGTCACGCGGCGGGGGTCGAAACCCTCGGAAATCAGAGCCGGCGTCCTTAGACGATAAGGCGGCAAGGTGCAACCGCCTCGCCGCCTTTGCCGACAGTGGGCGGTCAGCGCCTGCCGGGCTGGTAAGGGACAGCGTTGGATGACGGCGTCGTCGGCTCCACCGCGCGTCCCTCCGGCGGCATGGGCTGGTCCAGCGTGGGCGTGGCGTGAGGCTGGGAGACCTGTTGGGCGGCCGGCGAAGCGGCGTTCAACGAATGGGTGGTCGCGGGCTGACCAGCCGTCGGAATGGGCGTCATGCCGGGCGGCGCTGCGGCCGGGAGCGAGATCGGCGTCGGACCCGGGCCCACGGCCGAATTACCGCACAGGGCGATGTCGCGCACCACATGGCGGCCCACGCAGAACATGTCCTCATAGTGCGGACGGGACGCCGCCAGGCACTGGTAAAGGTTCAGCTTGGACATGGTCAGGCAGAACTCGTTGTTCGTTTCCACCGTCAGGGCCGCGTGATTGGCCCGCCAGTCTTCGTCGCCCGCCCCCAGCGCGGACAGGGCCGCAATGGCCAGGGAACGGACCACCGCCGGGGTGTAGGGCGGGCTCTTCGTCGCCGACCCCAGGCCCAAACCCGTGCCGCTGTTGCCCGCCGTCATCAACCGCGCGGCTTCCTCGGCAGACGGCAGCATGCGCTGACCGTTCATGGAGCGCATGGCTTCCAGCCGTGTGTCGCGGTCGGCCACGTGTTTGATCGCCCAAGTGCGTCGCGGATCATCGCGTTCCTGGATGTCGTAGGCGTCGCCCTCGATCCCATCGGCGATGAAGGTGATGGCGGCGAAGTCCTGGTTGAGTGTTTGGGTAACTAGACCGGCGGCCTGGGCGGCGCCCGGCAGCTGGGCGGCATAGACGGGATCGCGCACGATCTGCTCGATCACGTTGCGACGCGTGACCTCGTCGGCGGCGAAGGTACGCACCCCGGCCACGAAGTCGGGGGCCTGCAAGGCGATCACCGCGCCATAGGCGATCATGCCGCGCGAGAGTTCCTCCGGCGACCAGGCCGAGCCCTTTCGCATGGCGTCCCTGATCGATTCCTCGCTCTGGAAGTCGTCGCGCAGGGTCCGCACCTCGCGGATGAAGCCCACATAGGACGCGGCCGCGTCGGCGATCCCGGAATTGAGCATGACGGCGGGCGGCGGCGGCGGCGGCGGCGGCGCGGGAAGTTCGGGCTGAGGCGGCGTTTCGCAGCTCGCCAGAACCAGGGCCGCGATCAGAGCCGCAAACGGTGCGCCACGGCGCGCGGAGAGAGACAGCATCAGGGCGTTCCCTTGGATATTGGCGCACGCCGCCCCGCCCCCGGAACGCACGCTGGTTCGATCATCATAGCGCGCGGAAACTGGTTATCGGAGCCTTAATCAAAAAGTTTTGACACGGATTCTTCGTTGGCGATGCGGCGGATTGCCTCCCCGATCAGGGGTGCGACGCCGACCTGGCGGATCTTGCGGCAGTTCAGCACCTCGCCAGGCTGATCGATCGAATCGGTGATTACGAGTTCCTTGAGGGGGCCGTCGGTGATCCGCTGGACCGCCGGCCCGGACAGAACGCCGTGGCTGATATAGGCCGACACCTCGGTGGCGCCCTGATCGATCAAGGCCTTGGCGGCGTTCACCAGCGTGCCGCCGGAATCGACGATGTCGTCAAACAGAATGCAACGGCGGCCCTCCACATCGCCGATGATGTTCATCACCTCGCTCTCGCCAGCCTTGGGGCGCCGCTTGTCGACAATGGCCAGATCGGCGTCCAGACGCTTGGCCAGGGAGCGGGCCCGGACGACGCCGCCCACGTCTGGCGAAACGATCATCAGATCGCCGGTGTCGCGGTACTGGCGCTTGATGTCGTCGGCCAGAACCGGCGTGGCGACGAGGTTGTCGGTGGGGATGTCGAAAAAACCCTGAATCTGGCCCGCGTGCAGATCCATGGTCAGCACCCGGTCGGCGCCGGCGCGGGTGATCAGATTGGCCACCAGCTTGGCCGAGATCGGCGTGCGACCGCCCGTCTTCCGGTCCTGACGAGCATAGCCGAAATAGGGCATGACGGCCGTGATCCGCCGGGCCGAGGCGCGCACCAGCGCATCGGTCATGATCAGCAGTTCCATCAGGTTGTCGTTCGCCGGATAGCTGGTCGACTGGATGACGAAGATGTCCTCGCCACGGACGTTCTCCTCGATGACCGCGAACACCTCGTTGTCGGCGAAACGCTTGACCTGGGCGCGGGTGAGGGGGGAATCGAGATGGTCGGCGATACCCTGAGCCAGGGTCCGGTTCGCATTACCCGAAAGCAGCTTCATCGCCGGGTCATCCTTTTGCCGTCATCGCCCTATCTCTCGGCGGGCCTTCTATCAGCGCGGGCGCGCGGAGCAAGCGCGCGGCTTGACGATCTCCACCGGCGCGCATTGTGAGCGGTTCGGATTGCGGTGTAGAAGCCGTCACGGCCATCGGGGCGATCGCTGATGCGAGCGCCGACGCGGGTCAGTCGTATGTGGGGTTCTGAGCCTTTGCTGTCGAAGTCGTCTCGTTCGGGCGCTGTCGCCCTCGCCGCCGTCATTGCGGTCGGCGCCGTCCTTTCTGCCTGCGCCGGAAACAACCGGCCGCGTCTGGCTTACGAAGAACGCCCTGTGGAGCTGCTCTACAACACCGGATTCGAGCAGTTGGATCGCCGGCGTTGGGACCAGTCGATCCTGTATTTCCAGGAGGTGGAGCGCCAACACCCGTTTTCCGAATGGTCGCGCCGCGCCATTCTGATGCAGATCTACGCCCATTATCAGGCGGGTCGTCTGCAGGATGCGGTGGCCGCGTCAGACCGGTTCATTCAGCTGTATCCTGGCAGTCCGTCGGCCAGCTATGCCTATTATATGAGGGGCGTGGCCTATTTCGATCAGATCGTGGACGTGGGTCGTGACCAGGCCGCCGCCGGTCAGGCCCTGATCGCCATGCGGGACGTTGCCCGCCGCTATCCTGGCACCGCCTACGCCTCGGACGCGATAGTCAAGATCGACATGATCAACGACCAGTTGGCGGGCAAGGACATGACCGTCGGCCGCTATTATCAGCGCCAGAACCAGCCCCTGGCCGCTATCGGCCGGTATCGCGCCGTCATCGAGAACCCGGAGTACCAACGCACCTCGCACGCCGCCGAGGCGTTGTACCGTCTGGTCGAGGTGTATCTCACCCTGGGGCTGCGCGACGAGGCGGTGCGCAACGGCGCCGTGCTAGGGCACAAC
The DNA here is from genome assembly GCA_964542145.1 of uncultured Brevundimonas sp. Classification (GTDB taxonomy): domain Bacteria; phylum Pseudomonadota; class Alphaproteobacteria; order Caulobacterales; family Caulobacteraceae; genus Brevundimonas. The sequence continues at coordinate 9,412 of CAZITK010000020.1, read as the reverse complement.
TATCCAGGCAGTGTCTGGTACCGCGACGCCTTTGCGCTGTTGACCAACGAGGGCGCCCAGCCCGATGTCGAGCCGGAGGGCCCGAGGCGCAACTGGCTGCAGCGCCTTCTGCCTGGCTGATATCCTCGCGCGGAACGGAGCGGGCTTGTCGCGACGCACGCTTGACGGCAAGCACGGATCATGACGCGCGCCGCCGAGAGTCGTGATCCCTGCGCCGGACTGGGCGGCCGCCCATGCTGAGCGCCCTGTCGATCCGCGACGTGGTGCTGATCGAGACACTGGATCTCGAGCTTTCGGCCGGTCTGACGGTGCTGACGGGCGAAACGGGCGCCGGCAAGTCGATCATCCTGGACGCGCTGGGCATGGCGCTGGGCGCGCGCGGCGACGCCGGGCTGGTGCGGAAGGGCGCCAGACAGGCCCAGGCCACAGCCGAGTTCGCCGGACCTTTTTCCGCGCCTTTGCTCCAGGATCTGGACGAGCGCGGGGTGGCCCTGGAGCCTGGCGAACCCCTGATCCTGCGGCGCGCCATTTCCGCCGACGGCCGCAGTCGCGCCTGGGTGAATGATCAGTCCATTGGCGTCATGGCGTTGCGAGAGATCGGCCAGCGCCTGGTCGAAGTGCACGGCCAGCACGAGACCATCGGCCTGCTGGATTCTCGCACGCATCGGGGGATGCTTGACGCCTATGGCGGCCTCATAGGCGAGGTCGCGGCTGTGCGCGCGGCTTATGAGCGGCTGCGCGCCGCCGAGTGCGACCTTGAGGTTCTGGCCGCGCGGGCCGCCGAGGCCACGGCGCGTCGCGAGGCGCTGACCGCCGACTTAGAGGAACTCGATCGCCTCGATCCGCGCGAGGGCGAGGAGGAGGCGCTGGCCGGGGAGCGGGCCATCCTGGGCGCGGCGGAAAAGGGCCTGGCGGACCTGGCGCAGGCGCGCGATCTGCTAGGCGGCGATACGCTGTCACAGAAGCTGGCCGGCGCCTTTCGGGCGGTGGACCACGCCCGACAGAAAGCCGTACAAACGGGGGCCGAGCCGGATCATCCAGTGATCCGGCGGCTGACCACGGCGGCCGAGGCCGTGGACCGCGCCCTGGTCGAGGCCACCGAGGCCGTGGCGGCGGTGGATCAGGCCGCCGAGGCGTTCGACTTTGATCCGGGCCGTCTCGACAAGACCGAGGAGCGGCTCTTCGCCTTGCGCGCCGCAGCACGTCGGCTGAATGTCACCGTCGAAATCCTGCCGGCTGAACGGCGCCGCATCGCCGATCAGGTGCGTCTGATCGAGGACAGCGAGGCCGCGCTGAAGGCCGCCCACTTCGAGGTCGAGGCTGGCCGAAGCCAGTATGACGAGGCCGCCGCCCTGCTGAGCCGGTCCCGGGCCGATGCGGGGGCGCGACTGGCGGCGGCGGTGGAAAGCGAACTGGCGCCGCTGAAGCTGGAGCGAGCGCGCTTTTGCGTCGCGATCGATCCTGTCGCCGAGGGCCGGCGCGGCCCAAATGGTGTGGAGACCATCCGCTTTCAGGTGGCGACCAATCCCGGCGCACCGTTCGGGCCGATCGACGCCATTGCGTCCGGCGGAGAACTGGCCCGCTTCGCTTTGGCCTTGAAAGCCGCGTTGGCTGGGCGCGAGGGCTTCAGCCCGGTAATGATCTTCGACGAGGTGGATCAGGGAGTGGGGGGCGCGGTGGCCGAGGCGGTGGGACTGCGCCTGGTCCGCCTGGCCGAGACCGCGCAGGTGCTGGTCGTCACCCACAGCCCCCAGGTCGCCGCGCGAGGCCAGGCGCACTGGAAGGTGCTGAAGGCGGGCGACGACGCGGGCCTCAAGACCGACGTCGCTGTGCTGAATGCAGACCGCCGGTTGGAAGAGATTGCGCGCATGCTGTCGGGGGCCGAGGTGACCGACGCAGCGCGAGCGGCGGCGCGGGCCCTGATAGGGTGAACGTGGGCCCCGGGTCAATCTGCACTGAGCGAGTACTCAGGGAGAGGCGGAAAGTCTTTCCACTGGATCGTCGGATCAAGTCCGACGATGCCGGTAGGAATGGTCGATACTCGTGAACCCGCAGGGCTTGAGCTTGATTGCTGACCGAACCTAGTCCCGCCCGAACAGGCGGAGGCGTAGGCCGTCGTCGTTGTCGCGGCGGGGCGTGTCGGTCTTGCAGACCTCGTTCCAGATCACCCGGTCGTCGCCCTGGCGCTGGGGGATGACGCGGCAGTTCTGGACCGCGGGGGCGCTGACGATGGCCGCGGGGCGGCGGGGGCGGTCGCATTCCAGCGCCCTCTGACCCTCCAGCCGGGGCCGGCAGTCAGCCGCCTGGCGCTGGATCGCCAGATCGGCGGGCAGGGCGTCGCCCAGATGCGCCGACAGGGCCTCGCGGACCCTGGCCTGGCAGGCCTCCAGGCTCTCGCCCAGGTCGCGCAGGAAGGGACTGCACTGGGACCGTTCATAGCCGTAGGGGTCGGCGAGCGCGCTTTCTGGTAGCGGCGGCGGGGCGGCGGGCGTCTCGGGCGTCGGGTCGGACCAGACGATGTCGGGCGAGGAGACACCCATCCCTGCGGGATCCTGCGACAAGGCCAGGACGGCGAACGCGGTCATCCACATGGTGAGCCTCCCAAGCCGGGATCGTCAGCGAACCAGGCTCCGCATGGCGTCATCGAGGCCGCCCAAGGTCAAGGGAAACATGCGGCCCGCCATCAACTCGCCGATCATGCCGGTGGAGGGAGTGTGGCGCCAGAACCGCTCGGGCGTGGGGTTGAGCCAGACCGAGCGTGGCCACTGTTCCAAGGCGCGCTGCATCCAGACCGCCCCGGCTTCCTCATTGAAATGCTCGACCGAGCCCCCGGGCATGGTGATCTCATAGGGGCTCATGGCGGCGTCGCCGACGAAGACGCAGCGCCAGTCCGAGTTGAGCCGATGGATCAGGTCCCAGGTCGGGGTTCTTTCCGCGTGACGCCGCCGGTTATCCTTCCAGACGCCTTCGTAGAGGCAGTTGTGGAAGTACCAGAATTCCAGGTTCTTGAACTCCGACCGGGCGGCCGAAAAAAGCTCCTGGCAGAGTGCGACGTGGGCGTCCATCGAGCCGCCGATGTCGAGCAGGAGCAAAAGCTTGATGGTGTTGCGGCGCTCCGGCCGCTGCTGGATGTCCAGCCAGCCCTGGCGGGCCGTGCCCTGGATGGTGCCGTCCAGGTCCAGCTCCTCGGCCGCGCCCTCGCGGGCGAAGCGGCGCAGCCGACGCAGCGCCACCTTGATGTTGCGCGTGCCCAGTTCAACGGAATCGTCCAGATTGCGGTATTGGCGCCTTTCCCAGACCTTGACCGCGCGGCCGTGGCGGCCGGGGCCGCCGATCCTCACGCCTTCGGGATTGTAGCCGCCGTGGCCGAAGGGGCTGGTCCCACCCGTGCCGATCCATTTGGAGCCGCCCTCGTGCCGGTCGGTCTGTTCGGCCAGTCGCTGACGCAGGGTCTCCATCAGTTTGTCGAAGCCGCCGAGCGCCGCGATCTCGGCCCTTTCCTCCTCAGTGAGGAATTTCTCGTTGAGCAGGCGCAGCCAGTCTTGGGGCAGGTCGACTGCGTCGGGCCCGGCACCCTCGCCGCCGACGATCTCGATCCCCTTGAAAGCCTTGGCGAAGGCCTGGTCGAAGCGGTCGTAGTGGCGCTCGTCCTTGACCAGGACGGCGCGCGACAGGCGGTAGAAGTCCTCGACCGGCATGGACCCGCCGGGGGCGGCCACCCCCCGGTCCAACGCCTCCATCAGATGCAGCCATTCCTTCAGCGACACCGGCGCCCGGGCCTCGCGAAGGGCGGCAAAGAAGGGCAGGAGCATCAGAGGCTGTCCAGGATCAGGCGATCCGCCAGAGGATCGCGTCATCCGCTGAGCCATAGTCATGGGCCAGCAGTTGGCGCAAGGCGAGCCTCAGGCGGAACGGTCCAGCAGATCGATCAGCTGTCGGGCGTCCTGAGGCGCGGCGCTCTTGATGTCGTTGTCAAAATAGACATAGACGTCCCGATCGCGGCCCCACCGGCGGATGTGCTCGGCCCAGTCCGTGAGCGCCGCGTCGCCATACCGGCCGTGATAGCGACCGCCCGGCCCATGTCCGCGCAGATAGACGAAGTCCGCAGTCACCTCCCGTGGGGCCGGGGCGTGGTGGTGGTCGGACAGGCACAGGGCCGCGCCCCGGTCGGCCAGCAGGCTCAGCACCTCCGGTGCGTACCAGCTGGGATGGCGAAACTCGAACGCATATCGGTGACCGCCCGGCAGCGCGCTCAGGAAAGCGGCGAGGCGCTCGTCCCTTCGATGCAGGTTGGGCGGCACCTGGAACAGGATAGGGCCGATCTTGCCGCCCAGCCCGGCGATGCGCTCGAACATATAGGCCAGAGGCTCGACCGGATCGTTCAGCTTCTTGTTGTGAGTGATGAAGCGCGAGGCCTTCCAGGCGAAGACGAAATCGTCAGGCGTCTGATCCCGCCAGGCGGCCACGGCCTTGTCGGTCGGCATGCGATAGAAGCTGGCGTTGATCTCCACGGTGGGGAACCGGCGCGATATGAAGGACAGGCGGTCCTTGTCTCGGACCTCGTCGGGATAAAAGGGGCCGCGCCAGTCCTTGTAGGCCCACCCCGAGACGCCGATCCGAACCTCGCCCATGGACGAGGAAGCGCCGGGCGGGATGGGGGTTCCGTCAGCCGCGCCTCAGGATGAGCTCGTCGTCCCGCCAGCTCCCAACGGCGTACTGGTATTCGCCGGCCTTGGTGAAGCCATGCGCGGCGTAGAGCTTCTGGGCCTTGCTGTTGCCGCTCCACACACCGATCCACAGAGGGCCGTCGGTGTGGGCCTCCATCCAGGCGAGGGCGGTGCCGAGCAGGGCCGTGCCGAGGCCCAGGCCCTGGGCCTCCTCGGCGACATAGAGGCGGCGGAGCTCGGCGTGGGTGGGCTGGGCCTGCGGATGGGGCAGGGTGTTCGGTCCGGCATTGGCGAAGGCGAGCAGTTCGCCGTCGCGCTCGGCCACCCACCAGGCCTCGGCGGGGCCGGACAGGCGGCGAGCCAGGGTCTCGCAATCGAAGCTCTCGTCGAGGAAGGCGGCCAGATCGGCCGGCGGGTAGGGGATGCCGAAGCCCTCGACGAAGGTGTCGAGGAAAGTCCTGCGGCCGAGGACGGCGAGGGCGGGGGCGTCGTCGGGGCGGCCGGGGCGGATCAGGGGGACGGGCATGGAGGGTGAATGGGACGGGCGCCCCGTGTTGGCAACAGAGAGCCCCACGCCCCCGGCGAATGCCGGGGACAAGGAGATTTTAGGGTGAGGCGCGTCCTGGAAGAGTCTATCCTCATCCCATGAGCGTCGCCCTGTACACCCATCTCGACATGCTGGAGCACCGGACGGGAGAGGGACATCCGGAGCGGTCGGCGCGGCTGCGAGCGGTGCTGGAGGCGCTGGACGAGTCGGACCAGGATCTGGATCGGCGCAAGGCGGCCGAGGTCGAGGTCGGCGATCTGGAGCGAGTCCATCCGACCGATTATGTGGCGCGCATCCTTGGAACGTCGCCAACGGCGGGGTCGGCGCAGCTGGATGCCGACACGGTGGTGTCGCCCGGCAGCGTCAGGGCGGCGCGTCTTGCGGCCGGCGCCACTGTCCAGGCGGTCAGGGACGTCATGGCGGGCGAGACCGAGCGCGCCTTTGCCGCCGTCCGACCTCCGGGACACCACGCCGAGCCGGACCGGGCGATGGGTTTTTGCCTATTCTCCTCGGTCGCGGTGGCCGCGCGAGCGGCCCAGGCGGCGGGGGCCGCACGGGTGGCGGTGATCGATTTCGACGTCCACCACGGCAACGGCACCCAGGCGGCGTTCGAGGCCGATCCCGGCCTGTTCCTGGGATCCATCCACCAGATGCCGCTCTATCCCGGCACCGGCGCTCGGGAGGAACGGGGCGTCGGTAATATCGTCAACGCCCCTGTGCCGCCCCATGCGGCCCGGGAGGCCTGGCGGGCGACGCTCGCGGGCGACCTGATGCCGCCGCTGGACGATTTCGCGCCGGACCTGATCCTGATCTCGGCGGGGTTCGACGCGCACCGGCGTGATCCCCTGGCGCACCAGTCGCTGGAGGCCGAGGACTTCGCCTGGGCCACCCGTGCGGTGTTGGAGGTGGCGCGCCGGCGATGCGGCGGCAAGGTTGTCTCATCCCTCGAGGGCGGCTACGACCTGCAAGGGCTCGGCGCGTCAGCCGTCGCCCATGTTCAGGCGCTTGGGGAGAATTAGGCGCTCCGGTCTTTTCGAGGCCACCCGCGCCCCTGCATGGCGACACACCATCCTCTTCCTGCCGACATCGTGGCCGACCCACCGGCGGCGGTGATCGAATCTGAGCCCGCCGGACGTCGCGGCGCCATCATCCTGGCGCGCCATGGCGAGCCGGCCCTGTCACGCAAATGCCTGATCACCTCGGACCAGTATCGCCGCTGGTGGGCCGATTATGAAGTCGGCGGCCTGTTACCCGGCCAGACCCCGCCTCCGCACCTGATCGAGGCGGCGCGAAAGGCCGGCGTGGTGCTGTCCTCGACCCGGCCGCGCGCCATCCAGACCGCTGCGGCCGTGGCGGCCGGGCGAGAGGTGGCGTCCGATGCCTTGTTCATCGAAGCGCCCTTGCCGCCGCCACGTTTTCCGCGCTGGGTCCGGCTTTCGCCGCGCTGGTGGGGGGTGATCTCGCGCATCTGGTGGTGGGCCTTCAACAACCATCAGGGCGAAGAGAGCAAGAAGGAGGCCGGGGTTCGGGCCGACCGCGCCGCCGAGGCCCTGATCGGGCGGGCCACGGCAGGTCACGACGTGCTGGTTTTGGCCCACGGCTATTTCAACCACATGGTCGGAAGGCGGCTCAAGGCGCGCGGCTGGCGCTGCACTGAGGACCAGGGATTCAAGTATTGGTCGGCGCGGACGTTTCAGGCCGACGAGGGCCAGGCCGACTGAAGCCAAGACTGACTGAGGGTCAGACCGAGCGAGATGGCGCTTGGGCGTTGCAGGCCGGGTCAGGCCTGACTAGGGTCCGCGTCATGACCGACGCCCCTATCCCTCCCGCCGGCGTGCCCGACGATCTCAGTTTTGAAGACGCCCTGGCTCAGCTGGAGGCTATCGTTTCCGAATTGGAGCGCGGCCAGGCTCCGTTGGAGCGCTCGATTGAAATCTACGAACGTGGCGCCGCGCTGAAAGCCCACTGCCAAAAGCGGCTGGAGGCGGCCAAACTGAAGGTCGACAAGATCATGCTAGGGGCGGACGGCGCCCCGCGCGGGACAGCGCCTGCGGAGTTCGACTGATGCCGGCGCTGTCTTCGCAGGTCGACATGGGCCGCGACGGCGGGGCGGACGGGCGGCGTCTTTGACACCCGCCGAGCCCCCGCCACACTTGATCGCCGCCAACTCGCCCGAGCAGGAGGTGGCAGATCGCATCGCCGAAGTGGCCGACATCGTCACTGTCGCTCTCGACGAGCTGCTGCCCCGCGCCGAGGGGCCGGAGACGCGGCTGACCGAAGCCATGCGCTTTGCCGCGCTGGGCCCCGGAAAGCGATTGCGACCTTTTTTTGCGCTGGAGGCTGGCCGCCTGTTCGACATCGAGGAGAAGCCGGTCCTGCGCGCCGCCTGTGCGCTGGAGTGCGTCCACGCCTATTCCCTGGTTCACGACGACCTGCCGTGCATGGACGACGACGACATGCGGCGCGGGCGTCCGACGCTGCACCGCGCCTATGACGAGGCGACCGCGGTCCTGGCGGGCGATGCGCTGCAGACCGCCGCCTTCGACATCATCCTGGACATCGAGACCCACGACGATCCCTTCGTCCGCTGCGAGCTGGCGCGGCGGCTGTCCTTCGCCTCGGGCGCGCGTGGAATGGCGGGTGGACAGATGATCGACCTGATGGGCGTACGCGACGACCTGGGCGGGGTGGCGCGGATGCAGCGGCTGAAGACGGGCGCGCTTTTCCAGTTCGCCTTCGAGATTCCCCTGATCGTGGCCCATGCGCGCGACGAGCACCGCCAGGCCCTGACCAAGTTCGCCCACGATTTCGGCCTGGCCTATCAGATCGTCGACGATCTACTGGACGCGGAGGGCTCGGCCGAGGAGATGGGCAAGGCGGCCGGCGGCAAGGACGCCGCGCGCGGCAAGACCAATTTCGTGACGCTGCTGGGCGCCGATGCCGCGCGCGAACGGGTCAAACATCTCTCGAGTCAAGCTCGCGAGCATCTGAAACCATTCGGTGCTGACGCCGAACTGCTGAAGGCAAGCGTGGATCACATCCTGAGGCGGCGCGCCTAGGCCAGCCGCGCCAATCCGCCTCTCGCATGAGGGGCTATCCGCCGCTAGAAGGTGTGAATGTCCGAAACGCCCCTGCTCGACACGGTCACCTTTCCCGCCGACACGCGCGGCCTGGATGCGGCGCAGCTGCGCCAGCTGGCCGACGAGGTGCGGGCCGAGATGATCGATGCGGTGTCGGTGACCGGCGGGCATCTGGGCGCCGGCCTGGGCGTCGTCGAACTGACCGTGGCGCTGCACCACGTCTATGACACCCCCGACGACATTCTGATCTGGGACGTCGGGCATCAGTGCTATCCCCACAAGATCCTGACCGGACGGCGCGACCGCATCCGCACTCTGCGCCAGGGCGGCGGGCTATCGGGCTTCACCAAGCGGTCCGAGAGTGCGTACGACCCGTTCGGCGCGGCCCATGCCTCGACCTCGATCTCGGCGGCCCTGGGGTTCGCGGCGGCGCGCGATCACAAGGCCCAGAAGAACAAGGTCGTGGCCGTCATCGGCGACGGGTCCATGTCGGCGGGCATGGCCTATGAGGCGATGAACAACGCCGCCGAAACCACCGGCCAGCTGACCGTCATCCTGAACGACAACGACATGTCCATCGCGCCCCCGGTAGGCGGGATGAGCGCTTATCTGGCCAAGCAGGTGTCGGGCGGCGCCTATCAGAACTTCCGCCGCTTCGGGAAACAGGTGGCCGAGCACATGCCGCGTCCGTTCCGCGAGGCCGCGCGCAAGGCCGAGGAATACGCCCGGGGCATGGTCACTGGCGGCACCTTCTTCGAGGAGCTGGGCTTCTACTATGTCGGGCCGATCGATGGGCACGACCTGGATAATCTGGTCAAGGTTCTGAAGAACGTGCGCGCCATCGATGACCGGCCAGTGCTGGTCCATGTCGTCACGCAGAAGGGCAAAGGTTATCCGCCCGCCGAGAACTCGGCCGACAAGTACCATGGGGTGGTCAAGTTCGACGTGGTGTCGGGCAAGCAGGCCAAGGCCAAGTCCAACGCCCCCAGCTATACCAAGGTGTTCGGGACCGAGCTGATCAAGCGGGCCGAACGCGATCCGTCCATCGTGGCCATCACCGCCGCCATGCCGTCGGGCACCGGGCTGGACTTGTTCGGCCAGGCCTTTCCCGAGCGCAC
>CAZITK010000019.1:9378-16114 GCA_964542145.1 uncultured Brevundimonas sp. | reverse complement strand
GGCGACCAGCAGCATGGCCTCGAGCCGGCGAAGATAGCGGTCGGTGCGCCAGTCCTTGGCCAGGTCGACGCAGGCGCGGGCCAGCTGATCCGGGTGCTGCTCCAGCTTGGCCTCAAGTCGTTCGATCAAGGTGAATGCGTCGGCGGTCGCGCCCGCAAATCCCGCCAGCACCCGCCCGCCGGCCAGAGTGCGGACCTTCCTCGCGGCGCCCTTGACCACGGTCGACCCCATGGAGACCTGGCCGTCGCCGGCGATGACGGTGCGGCCGTCCTTGCGCACCGCCAGGATGGTGGTTCCGTGCCAGTCGGGGAAGTTTGAGGTCTGCATTACCGGGACATGGCGCGTCGCGCGCGCGGCATCAAGGCGGCTTGGGTTGTCGACCCGGCAGACCCAGCCTCCAGTTATCCTTAACCTCACGCCGATACGGTTGATGTCGTGTTTTTGGAGCAAGCGTATGAGTGCGGTGTGGCGGACGGTCTATCTAAGCAAGGCCGTCGGCGGGGCGGGGCGGACACTGCAGTCGGTGGTCGAAATTCTCGGGGAGTCCCAGCGCAACAATACGCGCGACGGCCTGACCGGCTTGCTGCTGGCGCATGACGGCTGGTTTCTTCAGGTTCTGGAAGGTGACCGGGGGCGGATTGATCACCTTCTGGCGCGCCTTTCGCGCGATCGCCGGCACACGGACATTCGCATCCTGTCCGCCGAGCCGGTCGCCGCCCGCAGCTTTGGCGACTGGTCCATGGGTCAGATCCTGATCAGCCCTCAACTGCAGGCCGATCTCGCCGGTCGTCGTCTGGAAGGACTTCAGGCGCTTGAAGCTGAGGCGTTGCTGGAGCGGTCCGCATCGCGCATGCGAGCATCAGAGGCGGCCTGACGGCCTGGGACGCTCGCCACGCCCGCTCACCTCGCCTACATCGACAAGGTGATCTTCACCGACGATGAAATTGAACGTTACGCCCGTCACCTGGTCCTGGCCGAGGTTGGGGGCGCGGGTCAGCAGCGCCTGAAGCGCGCGCGGGTCATGATTGTGGGCCTCGGCGGTGTCGGCGGCCCGGCGGCGCTCTACCTCGCCGCGGCCGGGCTCGGCCGGCTGACCGTGGTCGATCCCGACACGGTGTCGCTGTCGAACATTCAGCGGCAGATTATATTTGATACATCCGACGTGGCCCGCTTGAAGGTCGAGGCGGGGGCCGCGCGCCTGACCTCCATCAATCCCCATGTCGAGATCATGGCCGAGGCGCGACCGTTCGCTGACGTGGCCGCCCAGGTGGCGTCGCATGACCTGGTGCTGGACGGGACCGACGACTTCGCCGTGCGTCACGCGGTCAATCGGGCCTGCGTAGCCGCGGGCGTTCCTCTCGTATCGGGCGCGCTGGGGCGCTGGAGCGGTCAGGTGGCGCTGTTCGAAGGACGCCCCTGCTATCGCTGCTTGGCCCCCGAGGAGCCGGCCGATCCGGAAGTCTGTGCGCGCACGGGCGTGGTCGGAGCCATCGCAGGCGTGGTCGGCGCCTGGGCTGCATTGGAGGCCATCAAGCGATTGACGGGCGCGGGCGATGCTCTTCGAGGCCGGCTTTTGATCCTCGACGGCCTGACGGCCGGCGCGCGCGTGGTCGGCATTCAGGCAGACCCCGAGTGCCCAATATGCGGCTGAGCGATCACGTCTTCTCCCACGGCGCGGCGGGCCCGGTGGCGACCGCGAGACGATCCAGGGCGTCGGGCACCTTGCGCTCCAACTCCTCCATGAAGTTGAGGCAGGTCATCTTCACGTGAGGCTTTCTGAGCGTCCACAGTTTCCAGGCCAGACGCTCGGGCTCGGCCTTGGCGGTCTCCCCGACCGAGAAGTGAAGCACGTCCTTCGGCTCGCGGGTGACCACGGCGTTCTCGGCGATCAGCCGATGGTGCGCGTAGCTGACGGGCCACCACTGGCTTCGATCGCGGAAGCGCGGCCGGGCGTTGTCGATCAGAGCGAGGGGATCGGCGGCGTAAGCCTCGGCCAGAGGCGCCACGCGCATGGGATAGACAGCGTGGCCCGGTGAGAAATGCCGCGTTCGGTCTCCGCCGGCGCGATCGACCCCTCGCAGCTTGTTCTCCTCGTGAAAGGCCAGTTTCGCCTTGTTCGAGGCGTCGGCCCAACGGCCGCGCAGCACCGTTCGGCCGTCGGCGGTAAAGAAATCCTCGGGCGCAACCGGCCCGGTCAGCATCATGTCGTCGTTGAGATAGAGGAAGCGGTCGGCCAACTGCTCGATACGCCACAGGAAGGTTTCGATCGACAGCGAGTTGAAGGTTGGCAGCAGGTCTTCGTGGCCTCGGAACAGGTGGCGGTGAGCAACAATCGTCAGGCCATGTTCGCGGGCGACCGCGCTATCCAGGAATCTCGGTGTCTGGTCGTCCGTCACCAGCCAGACGCGTCTCAGCCAGGGCGCGTGGTTGTGCAGCGAGCGCAGGCAGTAACGCAGTTCGCCGTTGTCGCTGAATCGTCGGTTCTTGGTGGCGATGTCCAGTTCCGAGCCCGGCTCGGACGTTGGCTTGAAGCGGTTGCGCGCGGCGATGTGGGCCGGGTCGCCCCCATCGACCCAGGTGACGACGGCGTCGATCTCCATCACGCATCTCTCAAGCGAAGCGCCAGGCTGGGCCGGTCCGTGATGATCTGGCGGATTGGCTGAGCAAGCCAGAAGGCCAGGTCCTTCTCGTCGTCCGCGTTCCAGACGCCCAATCGCCCTGGCTCCAAACTGACCAGCCGGTCGAGGTTATGGCGGGCCAACTGGGTCTCAAGGCTGATGATGCAACCCGGAATGGCCAAGCCGCGGCGCACCAGCGCCTCCAGTCCGCCGACCATCCAGCTGGTCGACAACTGAATGGCCAGGGCTGTGACAAGGCCGGGGCGAAGAGCGATCGCCTGTTCGAGGTCGTCGTGCCGGAAGCTGGTCAGGACGAGCCGATCAAGGAGGCCGCGATTCTCGACGGCCACAAGGCATTGTCGGATCAGGCCGTCCGGGACGAGGCCTCGGTGGTCCGACTTGATTTCGAGATGAAGCTCAAGGTCTGGATTGGCGCCCATTACATCCAGCACGGCGTCCAGGGTAGGGACGCCGTCCGCGGCGCCGCGGACCCGCAACCGCGCCAGGTCCTCCGCGGTGCTGTCGGAAACGGGGCCCGTTCCGTCGGTAGACCGATCCAGCCACGCGTCATGGTGGATGACCAGCCAGCCGTCCGAGGATCGATGGACATCGAACTCCACGCCCTCAAACCTCGAATCGACGCAGTCGCGAAAGGCCCCCAACGTATTCTGTGGACGTTCGCCCGCCCCGCCCCTGTGGGCGAGGACGAGGGGGCGTTGCGATCGATGTTGATAGCAGTTCGTCACGGGATTCTCTTGGCGGCGGCGTCAGGTTGCACTCGCCAGCATCCTAAGCCAAGGAACGAACGTGGTGCGTCAACCGGGTCGCGCCCGAAGGGATGCCGCCGCCTTGACCTCAAACTCGCTCTCGGGATTCGCCCGTCGCCTGTCTCGTCTCCTGGGGGATGGCTCCAACCCAACAGGTGGTCGCGCGCGTGAGGCAGAAGCCGGCCAGACCTTGCCGGAGGGTTGGGTTCGAGTCACGCCCGATGAGGATTGGCGGGAATTCGACGTTTCGGACAAGGGCGACGCCATTGAAATTTCAGCTCTCATGGCGGCGCCCGATCCGGGATCGGAACGGTCGGTCGTGGCGCGGGTGCGCCTGTTCAATTCCCAAGGCGAGACGCTCAATGACCGCCTCGGCGGCCTGAGGATGTCCAGCGCGGCGGGCCGGTACTTCTACCCGCTGGAGTACGTGCGCAACGGCGCTTTTCGCTTTGCGCTGAAATTGCCCAGCGGCGCGGCCCGGCTTGAGATTGCGATACAGGTGTGGCGGCGCTCGGACCCGACACCCTACAGCTATGGCGAACTGTCGATCCGACCGACCGGTCTCAATGCGGCGATCAACGTCCGGGAGACCACCGCGCAGGCCGGACGCACGCCGGAAGAACAGCGCAAGCTGGCCGAAAAGGAGGTGCGGTTCGCGCTGCGAAAATACGCCAACCGCCTGCTCAATACCGCGGCCCCTCTCTATGCTGACGAAGCGCCCTTCGGCGAGCCGCTGGTTGAATACCTCGCCCATGTCGAGCAGTCCTCGGTTGTGGCCGAGCGCCTGGCCATCCGTCGCCTGCGCGCCGGTCGCGATCTGGAGGCGCTGGCGCTGGCCGATCTCGCCAAGCTCAGTCCGCTGGAACGCGCGCACGGCCGCCGTCAGTTGCATGGCTGGGCGGACCGCTGGCTAGACCGTGAGCTCCCGGCGCCTGGCGTCTCCTACCAAAGCCTTGTCTATCTGATGCACAACTGCCCGCCGTTCGATTCCGGCGGCTACGCCGGTCGAGCTCACGGCCTTCTGCGAGGTTTCCAGAAGGCGGGATGGACCGTTCATCCCTTCGCGCGCCCCGGCTATCCCGCCGACAAGGGCAAGGGCTCGGCGAGCGTCGTCGAGGAGACGGTCGACGACGTCACCTACAACTTCCTTCCGGATGAAGGTTCCGTCGATGACCGGGACCAGGTCGCCTATGTCGAGCGCTACGCCGCCCACGTACTGGCGCGGCTAGGCGACCAGCCGGTGGGCTATGTCCAGGCCGCCTCGTTCTTCCAGAACGCATTCGCGGGGCGTCTGATCGCCGACAAGCTGGGCGTGCCCCTGGTCTATGAGATGCGCGGCATGGACTGGCTTACACGCGGGTCGAGCGATCCGCGCTGGCTGGGCTCGCCCCAGGAAACGATCGCGCGCGAACTCGAAATCAAGGCGGCCAAGAGCGCCGACCGCGTGCTGGCCATCACCCAGGCGCTGAAGGAATGGCTGGTCGCCCAGGGGGTTGAGGCCGACCGTATCGGCGTTCTGCCCAATGGCTGCTCGCCGGACCTGTTCGAGATCGCCGAGCCGGACGCCGAACTGCGCGAGGAGCTGGATCTGCCCGAGGCGTCGGTAGTGGTCGGCTATGTCGGCTCGATCGTCGCCTATGAAGGCGTGACGGAACTGATGGAAGGGGTTCATCTGGCCCGTGAGCTATCGGGTCGCGATATCCGACTGCTGGTGGTGGGCGATGGCCTCGCCCTCCCGGACCTGCGTCTGAAAGTGGCGGAACTGGACGCCGGCGAATGGGTGATGATGACCGGCCGCGTGCCCCACGCCGACGTCCCGCGCTACTATTCGCTGATCGATGTCGTGGGCCTGACCCGGCGCGATCAGCCGGTGACCCGGATGATTTCGCCGCTGAAGCCGCTGGAGGCCCTGGCTTCGGGCAAGCCGGTGATCGCGACCCATGTCGCGGCTCTTCGCGAAATCGTCGGGTCGGCGCCCGGCGGCGTCATCGTGCCGAACAACGCCAACCACGCCCTGGCCCACGCGATCATCGACGTCGCCGAGGCGCGGGACAACAGTGGGCCGGAGGCACGCCTGGCCGAAGCGGAGGCACGCCGCAACTGGGCTGAACGCGAGCGGGACTGGGCGGTCCTGGCCGCGAACGCCCTGGACGAGATCCAGAGAACCTTCCCTGCGGCCCCCCGGGTCCGGCTGGGGTCGCGACGCGCAAGCTGAGCCGCAACCCTTTGAGGAGCGCTGTCGTTAGACGGGCCTGTCATCACAGGAGACCTGCATGACCGTCCCCAACGACCACGACATCAAGACTCTGAACGGTCTGATCGAGATCACCCTCGACAGCGCCGACGGTTATCGCGAGGCTGCCAAGGAGACGGAGAGCGGCCAGTTCAAGGCCCTGTTCGAGCAGCGCAGCTTCGAGCGTCAGAAGGTCGCCGGCGACCTCCAGTCAACCGTGCGGTCGCTGGGCGGCGAGCCTGAGGACGACGGCTCGATCCTGGCGAAGGCCCACCGCGCCTTCCTCGACGTAAAGCACGCCATTTTGCGCGACGAGCAGGCGGTGGTGAACTCGGTCGAGAACGGCGAGGACCAGATCAAGGCCAAGTACGAGCGCGCCCTGGAGGACGACAAGCTGTCGGCCACGACTAGGGAAACCGTCCGTCGCGCCTACGCCTCGGTGCGCGAGGGCCATGACCAGATGCGCGACATCAAGCACGCCATGGAAGGCAAGAGTGAGGCTCCTCGGGCGTGATCACGACGTGACTGACGTCTTTATCGCCGCATCCAGCGTCACTGTCGTTGAGACCTGTGGGGCTGGATCGTCGGACTTGGTCCGACGATGACGACTTGGAGGGCAAATGAGAAAGGGCCCCGGCGCGAACCGGGGCCCTTTTTTCGTGTCCGCGATGGCCGCGATCAGCTCTCGGTGGCCTCGGCCTTACCGGTTTCGGGCACATCCACGGCGTTCTTGGGCGCGCGGGCGGTCTGGCGCTCGGCGATCCGGGCCGACTTGCCGCGACGGTCGCGCAGATAATAGAGCTTGGCCCGGCGCACGACGCCGCGGCGCTTGACCTCGATGGATTCGATGTTGGGCGACAGGACCGGGAACTTGCGCTCGACGCCCTCGCCGAAGGAAATCTTGCGCACGGTGAAGGTCTCGTTCACGCCGCCGCCTTCGCGGGCGATGCAAACGCCTTCGAAGGCCTGGACGCGCTGACGCTCGCCTTCCTTGATCCGCACATTGACGCGCAGGGTGTCGCCGGGCTGAAACTCGGGAATGGCGCGCTCTTCGACCAGACGCGCCTTCTCTTCGGCCTCGAGCTGCTGGATAATGTTCATTCGTCTTCTCCTCGGGC
>CAZITK010000019.1:0-9278 GCA_964542145.1 uncultured Brevundimonas sp. | reverse complement strand
GCCTTCTCTTCGGCCTCGAGCTGCTGGATAATGTTCATTCGTCTTCTCCTCGGGCTTTTGCGCCCTTTAGCTGTGAATTGGCGGAATGGAACGCCCAGAGATCCGGACGCCTCTCCCGCGTGGTCTTTTCCCTTTCATCCCGCCGCCAGGCGTCCACGCGCTTGTGGTCGCCCGAAAGAAGGACCTCGGGAATGTCGAGCCCCTCGAACGTCCGCGGTCGCGTGTACTGCGGATGCTCCAGAAGCCCATCCTCGAAGCTCTCGGTGGACAGGCTGTCCGCCTGGCCGAGCACCCCGGGGATCAGTCGGACGCACGCCTCGATCACCACCATCGCCGCCGCCTCGCCGCCGGCGAGGACCGCGTCTCCGACGCTGACCTCCTCGAACCCGCGTGTGTCGAGCACCCGCTGGTCCACCCCCTCGAACCGGCCGCAGAGGACGACGACGCCGTCTTCCTTGGCCCATTCACGCACGCGCGCCTGGGTCAGGGGCCGACCCCGGGCGCTCATGTACAAAAGCGGCCGTCGCGAACCGGAAAGGCTATCCACCGCCCGGGCCACCACGTCCGCCTTGAGAACCGCTCCCGGACCGCCCCCCGCGGGGGTGTCGTCCAGGAAGCCGCGCCTATCGGTGGAAAACCCCCGGATGTCAACCGTTTCGAGGCTCCACAGGCCGCGCTCACGCCACGCCGAGCCGACCAGGCTGACGCCCAGCGGCCCCGGAAAGGCCTCGGGAAACATGGTCAGGACCGACGCGGCGAACATGGCGGCGGCCTATAGCCGCAAATGTCCGCCGACACGAGATGCACGCGGGGCGGCGACGGACCGGGCGTTCTCAGAAACTCGGAACGGGATTGAAAGCTTGGCCGTTGATCCCCGCGACGCCATCTTGACGCCAGAAACGGCGGCAGAAATGGCATGTCCCCAGCCCAGACCCGACGGATGATGAAGACTTCGACGCTCGCCCTCGCCGCCGCCCTGATGCTCGCTGCCTGCGGCAATCCCGACCAGACCCGCGCCCAGGATGGCCAATTCGAGCCGGAATTCGGCGCCGCCGATCGGGTCGCGCCCTCCGACGCGGGGGCGCTCAAGACCTCCTTCGCGCCGGTGGTTCGGATTGCGGCGCCGGCGGTGGTCAATATCGCTGCGCGGCGTGTCCAGCGGGTGCGCGATCCATTCTGGGAATTCTTCGGCGGCGGCGCGCCCCAGGCCAGGGTGGCCGAGTCAATCGGGTCGGGCGTCATCGTGCGGCCGAACGGCGTGGTGGTGACCAACAGCCATGTGGTCGCCGGCGCCCAGGAGATCCGCGTCACCCTGAACGACCGCCGCGAGTTTCCCGCCCGGGTTCTGCTGGCCGACCAACGCTCCGACATCGCCGTGCTCCAGCTGGAGGGCGCCGACGGTCTGCCGACCGTGCGTATCGACGACCAGGAAGAACTGATGGTCGGCGACCTGGTCCTCGCCATCGGCAATCCGTTCGGCGTGGGCCAGACGGTGACCAACGGCATCATCTCGGCGCTGAACCGCACCAACACCGGCATCGCCGACAGCTCTTCCTTCATCCAGACCGACGCGGCCATCAATCCGGGCAATTCCGGCGGCGCCCTGGTCGACATGGACGGCGACCTGATCGGCATCAACACCGCCATCTTCTCGCGCTCGGGCGCCTCGGCCGGCGTCGGCTTCGCCGTCCCGGCCCAGGTGGTGCGTCAGGTGGTCGATAGCGCCGTGGGCGGCGAAACCCGCGTGGTCCGCCCCTGGTTGGGCGTGGCGGTCCAGAGTGTGACCAACGAGATCGCCCAGTCCCTCGGCCTGCCCCGACCCCAGGGCGTGGTGGTCACCGACGTTTACCGCAACGGCCCCGCCGCTCGCGCCGGAATCAGCGAGGGCGACGTCATCACCGCCATCAATGGCCAGGAGGTGAACGACCAGGGCGGGCTGAACTTCCAGGTCGGCGCCCGAGATCCCGGCGAGACGGTACGCGTCACCGTCCACGGCGAGCGGGGCCCGCGCGAGGTCGATGCTCGCGTGGAACGTCTGCCGGGCGACGCCAGCATCGATAACGCCACGGTGATACGACAGGGGGTGTTGGCCGGCCTCGCGGTCCTGCCGCTCAACCCCGCCCTGGCCGACAGCCTGGGCGGCAGTCCCTTCGCGTCTGGCCTGATCGTGGGCGGCGTCTCAGGCCAGGGCTATGCCGCCCGCCACGGCTTCAGGCGCGGTGACCTGATCGTCCAGATCAACGGCCGACCGGTGACCACGATCGACGCCCTGGAGGGGCTGCCGCGCGGAACGGAAACCGTCATTGAGCGGAGCGGCCGTCGCCAGCGCGCCGTGCTGCGCTAACCAGGCTCAATCGACCTTGTTCGAGGGTTGTCGGATCAGGTTTTCCCCGCCTTGACGCATGTCGACGCCGGGGACGTCCGGCAGGTGCGCGCCGGGACAGCCGAGGCCCAGGTTTCCACCGGGGCAGTCCGCCAGTCCCAGAACGCCTGTGCCACCGGACAACGGCGCCCGGCGCGCCTCGTACTGCGCCAGTTCTCGGGCGCCCTGGGCGGCGAAACGGGCGTCGCGCTCACGGTCACCGCTGCCGCGGGCCGTCGGCGCCGAGCGCGCCGCCTCGGCCAGGCGGCGGTCACAGTCGGCCTGTTCGGCGGGGGTCAGCTGGCGGCTGGGCGGATGACAACCGACGCCGGCGGCGCGCATCGATCGGGCGATGCGACCGGCGTCGGTCTCGGGACGGACCTGCCACAGGGGATCAATCGTCCGGCTGGGCGACGGGGAGGCGATCTCCGGCAGGGGCGCGGCCTGCTCCGGCGTCGGCGTCGTGCTGCCGACCGGGGCGCGGGCGGCGGCGTAGGCGCCGGAGGCCGCCACTCTCTCCTGCACGGCCGGACCCGCCGACGGGGGCATGCGCGCCCTTTCACCGGACAGCAGAGGACGCGGCTCGATCTCGATCAGGATGATGGGCGGCGGCACGGCCAGAACGAACTCCGCTCCTCGCGTCAGGGCCAGTCCGCCAAGCACCACGGCATGGGCCGCCAGCGAGACTGCCGTGACCGCAATGAGGGTCGATCGGCGTCGACGATCGGTTCGACGACGCGGGTGGCCATGGGCGGAGGCAAGCGTCATCGCGACCCGTCAGCGTCGCCCCCCGGCCCGCATACGGCCACGCTATGCCGGACGGCGCCTCTTCGCAACTCGCTGATCGATTTGCCGCTATGTGCTCCCCGGAAACAGCGCCTGCGGAACAGGAAGTTCTGCGTCCCCAAGCGCCTATCCAGTATTATGACGGCGTTCCGTACGCGCCGTGAAAGGTCCGCATCCTGTCCAGCAAATCCTGCGGCCGGATGTTCAATCGGTTGGGAATCGCACCGTCAGGCATTTTCTTTTCCTCCTGACGAGCGATCCAACCGCGGCGGGCACCTCGCGTTTCAGCCGCCACACGACCATCGGAACGGTTTCGTCGAGCAGCTCAAGGCTGCCCACATCGCTCCACGCCACGAATGATCGAGTGGATCCATCGATCAGCTCAAAGCCGTCAGATGAGAGAGTCAGTCTGATTGGACGAAACAGAGTCGGCGCCGCCAACAGCGCGAGGACCACCCCGACCACCCCCAGGGCCGCCGCCAAGTACCGATAGAGAGGATCGTCTAGGGTCATCCAGCCGACGAGTCCTCCGGCGGCCATGATGGCGCTCAACCCCATGGATTGCAGGACCAGAAACGGATTGGCTCCGTAGATTTCCGTCCGCATGCCGCGCCTCTCGCCTCAAGTGGTGCGCAGAGGCCTAGCACAACCTCACTCTCGCCGCAGCGCCTCGATCGGGTCCAGTTGGGCGGCGCGCCAGGCGGGATAGGCGCCGAAGGCCACGCCCACGAAGGTCGAGAACCCGATGGCCAGCGGGGCGGCCCAGGCCGGAATCGCGGTCGGCCAGTCCCCGAATTGCGCCATCAGCAGCGCCCCGCCGACCCCCAGGGCCAGCCCCAGCAGTCCGCCCAGCAGTGACAGCACCACGCTCTCAAGCGCGAACTGGGTCAGAACATCCGAACGCCTGGCGCCGATGGCCATCCTCAGGCCGATCTCGCGGGTCCGCTCGGTCACCGACACCAGCATGATGTTCATGATCCCCACACCGCCGACGATCAGCGACACCCCTGCGACCGCCGCCAGCAGAAGCGTGAAGGTCTGGCTTGAGGAGGCCGCCGCCTCCTGGATGGCGGTCAGGTTCTGGATGTTGAAGTCATCGTCCTGCCCCGGCTGGATGCGGTGGCGCTGGCGCAGCAGTTCGGCCAGATCCTGCTCCAGCCCGTACAGGGCGTCCTCGTCGACCGCCTTGACGTAGATCTGGTTGACGCTGTTGCCGCGCGCGCCAGGACCGCGGCCGATGACACGGCTGCGGGCGGCGTCCAGAGGGATGATGACGATGTCGTCCTGGTCCTGGAACCCTGACTGACCCTTGGGCGACAGGGTGCCGATGACGGTGAAGGGGATGGGCCCGATGCGCATGCGCTGGCCGACCGGATCGACGCCGTCGCCGAACAGCTCGTTGACCACCGTCTGGCCCAGGACCGCGACCTTGCGCCCGCTGTCGGCGGCGGCCTGGTCGAACATCTGGCCGGACGCGATCTCCAGGTCGCGGGCGATCAGATAGTCGGGCGTGACCCCCTCGATCCGGCTGGACCAGTTGGCGCCCTCATAGACCAATTGGGCGCCGCCGTTGATGGCGGGCGAGATGGCCCGCGCGTCGTCCAGCTCCCGCATCGCCTCGGCGTCGGCCACGGTCAGGCTCGCGCCCGACCCCCCCGCGCCGCGCACGAAGCCCGCGCCAGGCCCGCGCGGCGCGCCGGGTCTGACCACCAGCATGTTGGTGCCGAGGCTCGAGAGCGCCTGTTCGACCTGCTGCTGGGCGCCCAGCCCCACAGACGTCATCATGATCACCGCCGCCACCCCGATAACCACCCCCAGCGAGGTCAGGGCCGAGCGCATGGGGTGGGCCCCGATGGCCCCGAAGGCGAAGCGCACCAGCTCGGTCGGCCGCATGCCGCCGGTGGTCAGATGAAGGCCGTGGCCCGGCTTGAGGCGAGTTTGCTGGTCCATGGCGTCAGCTCCGCTCGTCCGACACGATATGCCCATCGCGGAACGCCACCCGGCGCTTGGCGCGCTCGGCCACCTCGGTGTCGTGGGTGACGATGCACAGGGTCAGGCCCTGGGCGTTCAACTCGTCGAACAGGGCCAGCACCTCCTGACCGGTGTTGGTGTCCAGCGCACCGGTGGGTTCGTCGGCCAGCAGCAGGTCCGGCGCGTTCGAGAGCGCCCGGGCGATGGCGACCCGCTGCTGCTGGCCGCCGGACATCTGGGTAGGCTTGTTGTTCAGGCGGTGACCCAGCCCGACCCGCTCCAGAAGTTCGACCGCGCGCTCGCGGCGCTCGGCCGGGGGGATGCCGGCATAGATCATCGGCAGCTCGACATTCTGGGTCGCGCTCAGGCGCGGCAACAGCTGGAACGACTGGAAGATGAAGCCGATCCGGCGATTGCGGAAACTGGCCAACTCATCGTCGTCGAATTCGGCCACCGCCTCGCCCTCGAAGCGGTAGGCGCCGCCACTGGGCCGATCGAGACCGCCGACCACGTTCATCAGGGTCGACTTGCCCGAACCCGACGGGCCGACGATGGCCACATGCTCGCCGCGCTGGATGTCGAGCGACACTCCGGCCAGGGCGTTGATGACCTCGTCGCCCATCACATAGGTCTTGGTCAGGCGCTCGATCTCGATCATCGGCGGCCAAAGCCTCCGCCGCCGCCCATCCGCTGGGCCGCCTGCTGGGCGCGTTCGTCGGTGCGGCGCGGACCGCCGCCGGTGATGACCTGGTCGCCGGCCCTGAGCTCGCCGCCGAGGATTTCCGTATAGCTGCCGTCCGTGGCGCCGGTGCGGACGCGCACCGAAACCGGCTGACCATCGCGCAGCACCCAGACTACGCCCTGACCACCGCCGCTCGAGGCGAAGCGCGATCTCAGCTCCGCTAGTTTGGCCTGCTGGTCGGGACGTAGCAGCGGCTGGATCTCGTCGAAGGCGGCAGAGAAGGCGCCAGCCATGGCTGCACCGCCGCCGCTGCGCCTGGCGCCCTGACCGCCCCGGCCGCCGGCCGCCCGCATCTGAGCCCGGGCGGTTTCCTGCGCGCGCTGCAGGATTGGTTCGATCTGGGTCCGCTGCGCGGCGTCGAGACTCAGTTCCCCGATGATCGTCGCGGCCATGGCGGCCCGTCCGCCGCCCTGGCCCCGCTGGCCTTGGCCGCCGCCCTGACCCTGAGGCCGCTGGCCGCCGCCTTGCGCGCCCTGCGCCGAAGCGCCGGCGGGCGTGAAGCGCAACGCCGAATTGGGCACGCGCAGCACGCCCCTTTGCTCCGTCAGCACGATGTCGGCATTGGCCGTCATGCCCGGTAACAGGCGCTCGCCGGGGTTCTCGGCCTCGACCTCAACCGTATAGGCGACCACGCTGGACTCGCTCTGCGGCAGGGCGCGGATGCGGGTCACCGTCCCGGCGAAGGTGTCGTTGGGGAAGGCGTCGACGGTGAAGCGCACCGTCTGGCCCGGCTTGACCTGGCCGATGTCGGCCTCGTCGACGCTGATCAGCGCCTGAACCCGCGAGAGATCCTGGGCCAGGGTGAACAGAACGGCCACGTTCAGGCCTGACGCCACGGTCTGGCCCGGCTCAACCTGGCGGTCGATAACGATGCCGTCGATCGGCGCCACGATGGTGGTCCGGCCCAGCGTCGCCTGATTGGCGCGAAGTTGCGCCTGTTGTTGCGCCACCTGGGCGCGCGCCTGACGCACCCCGGCCTGGGCTGTCTTCAGCGAGGCGTCGGCGGTATCCAGCGCCGCCTGGGCGATGATCCCCCGGTCGAACAGGAACTTCTGCCGGTCGTACTCGGCCTGCGCCAAGGCGACATTGGCCTCAGCCGTGGCCACCGAAGCCTGGGCCGCCTGGATCGCCGCACGCGATTGCTCGACCGCCGACTGCTGGTTCTGGGGGTCAAGCACGGCCAGCACCTGCCCGCGCCTGACCCGGTCGTTATAGTCGGCCATCACCTGGGTGACCTGGCCCGATATCTGCGAGCCGACCTCGACGGTGACCAGCGCCTCCAGCGTGCCCGAGGCCGCGACGGAGGAGGTGATGTCTCCCGTCTGTACCGCCTCGGTCCGATACGGATCGGCGTCACCGCCCGCCCGCAGGAAGAAGAACCACACCCCCACGAGCGCCAACAGCAGCGCGACGCCGCCCGCGATCAGCTTGCCGTTCGGCCGGGCGAACCGCTTGCGCTTGCGCGGGGAGCCGGAGGCGAGGGGAGGCGAGGTCATGAGGATTTTCGTTATGCTGACGGCGGTTTTGAAGGATGAACGGCCCAGACATGGCTTTCCGTCGCTGACCGTGGGGTGAATGGGAGCCTGGCCATGAAGCCAAGTCAGATTCCGTCGATTTCAACGCCGTCACCCTCGGGCTTGACCCGAGGGGCCAGCCGCACCGGCGGTGAGGTCAGAGCGCCTGGTTGCTCGGATCAAGTCCGAGCACGACGGCATTTAGGTTGGAGCCTTCCCCAGCGCGGCTGATCCCGGCCGGCAAACAATCCGACCTGTTTGGCCGTGAAGTCGTTCCAAGCCGGCGCCTCGATTAATCCAATCCGTCGCGGAGCGGCTGAGAGTCATCACGGAAGTCGGCTTCGACTAAGGAGGAATCATGGTGAACCGTCGCATGGTACGGTTTCGCCGGCCTGGCCACTGTTCGCGGCGGCGACCTTTCTGACGCGTGTGTCGACAGGCATGACGACCGGGTTTGGCGAGAGCGTGCGACCCTTGTCGTGGACGGCCCCGACCTGCGAACTAAAATGCAAGATCTCACTCGGATCGGTGGCAAAGAATTTCATCGAGATATCTTCATCCCCGGGGCCTCCCGACACCCAATCTCTTCTAATTTAGACCTCTTGCATTCGGTTAACTTCATGGAATGCTCTCGACTACGATCGCCGGATATACCGCCGATCTTTCGGTTAATCGCGAAATGTGACCAGGAGATTCAGCGGCTTTGTCTACTGGACTTTCTGCCGGACCTGCAGTTGGAGCCGTCGCCGGCGGTTGACCTTCCGACAGCCTGCGCGTAGAAGCCGCCCACTTTCGAGGCGTGGGCGGCTTTCCGTTCGCTGATCTCGCGACAATCGAACGGACGGGCTGTGTCCCGCCGGAACGCCCAAAGCGCGCGTTCCGGCCCATTGTGCTTGTCGCGCCGGTTCGCCGGCAGGCGGACCAGGGGCTGTTTGAGCGACGCGGTTCGGTCTCGAGGACATCCCCGGGCGGGAACCTCCGCTCAGAAGAAGGCAACCGAGGCGCCCCGGCCGACAGGCACACGCCTCCATTCAGAAGTCGAGACCGAGATTTAATGCCGACGATCAACCAGCTGATCCGTAAACCCCGCCGTCCCAAGCCCGTGCGCAACAAGGTGCCGGCCCTGCAGGGCTCGCCTCAGAAGCGCGGCGTCTGCACCCGTGTCTACACCACCACCCCCAAGAAGCCGAACTCGGCGCTTCGTAAGGTCGCCAAGGTCCGCCTGGCCAAGTCGGGCTTCGAAGCCGTGTGTTACATCCCTGGCGAAGGCCACAATCTTCAGGAGCACTCGGTGGTCCTGATCCGCGGCGGCCGCGTCAAGGACTTGCCCGGCGTTCGCTATCACATCCTGCGCGGTGTGCTGGACACCCAGGGCGTCAAGGACCGCAAGAAGCGCCGCTCGCACTATGGCGCGAAGCGTCCCAAGTAAGTTCTGAGCGCTAGAAAGAATTTAGAGGATTAATCCATGTCCCGTCGTCACCGCGCCCAGAAGCGTGAAGTTCTGCCGGATCCCAAATACGGCGATCTGATCGTCACAAAGTTCATGAACTACGTCATGTACGAAGGCAAAAAGGCCGTCGCCGAGAACATCGTCTACGGTGCCTTCGACATTCTGGCCGACAAGAAGAAGGATCAGACTGCGGTCGAGACCTTCCACTCCGCGCTGGAGAATGTCGCCCCGGCTGTAGAAGTCCGCTCGCGGCGCGTCGGCGGCGCCACCTATCAGGTGCCGGTCGAGGTCCGTCCGGACCGCAGGCGCGCCCTGGCCATCCGCTGGCTGGTCAACGCCGCGCGCAATCGCGGCGAGAACACCATGACTGAAAAGCTGGCCGCCGAGCTCTTGGACGCCGCCAATAATCGCGGCGCCTCGGTCAAGAAGCGCGAGGACACCCACAAGATGGCC
>CAZITK010000018.1:0-16499 GCA_964542145.1 uncultured Brevundimonas sp. | reverse complement strand
AGCACCGGCAGGCCCGACCGGGTGGTCATCCGCCCTTCCGGGTCGGTCGTGAAGGCGCCGTCGCGGGTATAGCGTTCGGCCCCGCCCCCGGGATCGCCGATGCGGAAGAAGGCGCCCTCCCCCTCGATCGCCACATCCAGAGGCCGGCCAGTCTCGTGAATGGCCCCCTGGCCGAAGTCGCGGCCGACCCCCTGGTCGAGCACGAACCGGCCCGGCCCCGAGACGCCGAGGTTGCGGGCCTCGCGCGCGGCTTCCGTCTCGACGATCAGTTGCTCCACCTTGAAGCCGGTGGTGTCGGCGTTGGCGATGTTGTTGGCCGCGATGTCCAGCTGGCGGCGAAGCACCAGCTGGCGAGACAGGGCGATGAGGCTGGCGTTCTCCACGAACGGGACTCCGGCGCATTGATTGCAGGAGAGCCCGAGCAAGAGGCGGACCATTATGGTTAACGCCGCCCCCGCAAGGGTTTGCCCGCCCCACTCTCCCGGGAATCCTGGACCGATCCCGCCCCCTCGCCGGGCAGGAATTGCCGGGTGTGAACCCGCCGTTAACCAAACCGGGCCGAACTGGCCGGGTCGGGTGCGCGCTTCCTGGGGCTGGGCCAGCCATGTTCAAGTTCGGAAAGAAGAAGGACAAGGCGCCGGAAGGCGCCGAGGCCGAGGTCCCGGCCGAAGAGGCCGCCGATGGCGAGGCCGCGCCCAGGAAGAAGAAGCTTCCCCTCCTCATGGTTCTGGGGGCGGCCGGCGTGCTGGTGCTGGGCGGCGGCGGGGCGGCGGCCTTCTTCCTGTTCATGAAGCCTTCGGGCGAGGCGCACGCCGCGCCCGCGGACCATCCCCCGGCCAAGAAGTCCAGCGGCGGGCATGGCTCCAGCGGCGGCGGCGAGGCCGAGTCCGCCTACGGCACGGTCCGGCCCGGACCGGATGGCGTCACCTTCCTGACCCTGCCGGACATGATCGTGAACATCCAGTCGCCCGACGGCCGGCCGACCTTCCTGAAGCTGACCCTGACGCTCGAGATGAGCGACCCGCACCTGGCCTCGACCCTCCAGGCGGAGAGCCCCCGGCTCAACGACATGCTCCAAACCTTCCTGCGCGAACTTCGCCCCGAGGACCTGGCCGGCTCGGCCGGCTCCTACCAGCTGCGCCAGGAGATCCAGCGGCGGGTCAATCTGATCGCCGCGCCCGAGGAGGTCGACGCCGTCCTCATCGAAGAGATGCTGATCCAGTGAGCCAGGCCTCCGCCGAAGAGCTGGCCCAGGCGGGCATGGAGGCGACGGCCGCGGCCGAGGCCGAGGCGGACGCGCGCCCGCCGGTCGGCGGCGAGCGCGTCCTCAACCAGGACGAGATCGACAGCCTGCTCGGCTTCGACGTCGCCGGCGACGACGACGCGGACCGGTCCGGCATCCGCGCCATCATCAACTCCGCGCTCGTCTCCTACGAGCGCCTGCCGATGCTTGAGATCGTCTTCGACCGCCTGGTGCGGCTGATGACGACCAGTTTGCGCAATTTCACCTCGGACAATGTGGAGGTGTCGCTCGACAACATCTCCTCGATACGATTCGGCGACTATCTGAACTCCATCCCCCTGCCGGCCATCCTGGCGGTGTTTCGGGCCGAGGAGTTGGACAACTACGGCCTGCTGACGGTCGATTCCAACCTGATCTACTCGATCGTGGACGTTCTCCTGGGTGGCCGGCGCGGCACGGCGGCGCTCAGGATCGAAGGCCGCCCCTACACCACGATCGAACGGGTTCTGGTCCAGCGCATGGTCGAGGTGATCCTGGCCGACGCCCAGGCCGCATTTGAACCCCTCACCCCCGTAAGCTTCAACCTGGACCGGTTGGAGACCAACCCCCGTTTCGCCGCCATCGCGCGCCCGGCCAACGCCGCCATCTTGGTCAAGTTGCGCATTGATATGGAAGACCGGGGCGGCCGCGTGGAGCTGCTGCTCCCCTACGCCACCCTCGAACCGATCCGGAAGATGCTGCTGCAGCAATTCATGGGCGAGAAGTTCGGACGCGACAACATCTGGGAAGGACACCTGGCCACCGAACTCTGGACCACCCAGACCGAAGTGCGCGCTGTGTTGGATGAACAGTCCGCGCCCCTGTCCAGTGTGCTGAACCTCAAGGTGGGCGAGACCCTGATGCTGAACGCGGGACCGGATTCAGCCATCTCCCTGCGCTGTGGCGCCATTCCGGTGACCACGGCGCGCATGGGCCGCAAGGGACAGAACATCGCCGTGCGCGTGGAAGCGCCGGTCAGGGTCGATCCCTCCCTCCTGATCAAGAACGGAAAAGCGTGATGGCTGGGGTGATCCTGGATTCGTTGCTGATCCTGCTGTTGGTCGCGGCGGTCGGCTATGGCGTGCGGCTGGAGAAGAAGCTTGTCGTCCTGCGCGAGGGCCAAGCCGCCTTCGGCAGGGCGGTGGCCGAGCTGGACGCCGCGGCGGCGCGCGCCGAGAGCGCCCTCGCCTCCCTGCGCGCCGCCGGAGAGGAAGCCGATCTGTTGCACGACCGCATCCTCAAGGCCCGCGCCCTCAAGGACGAGCTCGAGGTGCTGATCCGCAAGGGCCCGCGTCAGTCCGAGCCCGCGCCGAGCGCCTCGTCGCACGTCGTGACCGAAACGCCGCCGCACGCCCCAGTCACCCAGGCGTCCGCAGCGCCCGAGGGCCGGGCCCGGATCGAGGCGCTGTTCGCCCAGGCTCGGGACCGACTGGACAGCCCGGCGCAGGCGCAGGCTCCGTCCGACGGCGAAAGCCTGTTCGAGCCGCAACCGCGCGCCCGCCCGGTGCTGCAGGCCCTCGCCGCTAACCACGCCGCGCAACAAAGCCTGAACCGCGCCCGGCGCAACCTGGATGAAGACCTCTTCGCCGCCTGAAGCTCGCTCCTGATATTCCGTCCCGCATGACGGGGCGATTTTAGCGGGGGGCTCGGTGAAGACCCGCTGTTTGAAACGAGACGATCGATGTCCAAGCTGCCGCGTCTTCTGCCCCTGATCGCCATCGCCATCGGTGGAGTGATGCTCGTGCGCGTCAGCGGTGCCGGGCCCGAGATGCTCCAGGGCGCCCGCGCCTGGGCCGAAGAAGCGACCGGCGCCGCCGCGCCTTCTCTGGATGTGCCCGCCACGCGCAAAATTCCGGCCGCCGTCTGCGCGCTTTCGCCCGAACAGCTGGCCCAGCAGGCGGGCATCTCGCCAGCTGAGCTGCGCATCATTCAGAGTCTATCGACCCGCCGCGGCGAATTGGACGCGCGCGACCAGGACTTCGCCACCATGCTGCCGCTAATGGTGGCCGCCGAACAGAAGCTGGACGCCAAGCTCCAGGCCATGAACGCGCTCAAGGGCGACCTTCAGACCCTGGTTGGCCAGGTGTCAGAACGCGAGCGGGCCGAAATCGATCGGCTGGTGTCCGTCTACCAGGCCATGCGACCCAAGGAAGCGGCGGCGGTGTTCGTGACCCTGAACGACCGGGTGCGCCTGCCGGTGGCCGCCGCCATGCGGCCCCGCGCCCTGGCCGCCATCCTGGCCCAGATGCCGCCGGCCGCGGCGCGCGACCTGACCGAAAAACTGGCCGAACGCTACGCCGGCCAGGAGGCCGCCGCCCGCGCCGCCCAGGCCGAGGCGACGCCTGCGGCCGGGACCGCGCCCGCCGCGTCGGCACTGCAATCCGCAGCTGAAACGCCTCGGCCCGCGCCCCAGAGGGCGGCCGCCAGTCCTGCCCCGTCTCCCCGTCCCCAGGCAGCCGCGCGTCAGCCCGGGCCCGAGCCCGCCGAGCCAACCGGTCCGCAACCCTATGGGGGTGACCCCGTGCCGGGCGCCGGTCCTGAACGTCCGCGCCAAACGGTGGGCTGACCGTTCGGTTCTGACGGGTCGGCGCCTCGCATCGCCGCGTTGCCGCAAGGCGCGCGGCCCGCTAAGAGCCGAGCCATGAGCAAGCCAATGCCGGACCGCCTCTCGGTCGATCCTAACAGCCCCTACTATGACGCCGCTTTGCTGGAGCGTGGCGTCGGCGTGCGCTTCAAGGGCGAGGACAAGACCAATGTCGAAGAATATTGCGTCTCCGAGGGCTGGGTGCGGCTGGCGCTCGGCAAGCGGGTCGACCGCAAGGGCAATCCGCTGACGGTCAAGCTTCAGGGGCCGGTCGAGCCCTATCTTCAGAACCCAGAAGGGGCCGCCGAATGACGCCGACCCGTCTGGCCTCAAAGCGCCTGCCGTACATCGCGTACGGACTGGCGCTCGGCGTTATCGTGATCGACCAGATCACCAAGGCCTGGATGCTGTTCGGCCTCCACCTGCGCGAGGTGGGGCGGATCGAGGTGCTCGATCCGTGGTTCAACCTGTCCTTCGTCCTCAACCGCGGCGTCAGCTTCGGCCTTCTGACGGGGGGCGAGACCAGCCGCTGGCTCCTGACCGGCTTTTCGATCGTCGTCGCCGCCGTTCTGGCCTGGTGGGCGCGTCGGGCCGACCGACCGCTCCTGGCCCTGGCGCTCGGCTCTGTGATTGGCGGTGCTCTGGGGAACGTCATCGACCGCATCCGCTATGGCGGAGTTGTCGACTTTCTCGACTTCTCCGGCCTGGGCTTTCCCTGGGTGTTCAACGTCGCCGACAGCGCCATCTCGGTTGGTGTGGGCCTTCTGATCCTCGACAGCATTGTGTCGGAGCGCCGCCTGAAACGGGTCGCGCGGACCGACGAGACGGACGCGTCGGTTGGCGCGGCCCCCGAAAAGACGTAATCCCCCGCTTTCCAGTTCCCTCGCGCCCCTCCCGGGCGAGACCGGAGTTTGCCGACCGATGCGCGCCAGCCGCCTGATCCTCCTCGCCGCCGTCTCGGCCGTTGTCCTTTCGGGCTGCCAAAGCGTACGCAACAGTCTGAGCCTGGAGCGAGTGCGGCCCGATGAGTTCCTGACGGTGTCCACCGCACCCCTGACGGTGCCGCCAGAGTACGCGCTGACGCCGCCACGCCCGGGCCAGCCGCGCCCGCAGGAACTCGCGCCGGAGAGCGCGGCGCGTCAAATTCTGCTTGGCCAGCGCCAGGCTGTGACCCGCTCGACAGGCGAGCAAGCCCTGGTCGCCGCCGCCGGCGGCGCCCAGGCCGACCCCCTGGCTCGGTTCGTGATCGACGATGAATTTGGAGATCTGGCGCATAAGGAACAGAGCTTCGCGGACCGCGTGCTGTTCTGGCGCCGCGACGATCCGGCCACTCAGGGACCGACGACCGTGAGCGGCGCCGAAGGAGCGGTCACCATTGACGCCGCCAGCGAGTACGCCCGGCTTCAAGAGCTCACGGGGGGCCAAGGCATTGTGATTCAGCGGCGCAACGCGCGCGGATTCAAACTTCCTGGACTCTAAACATCGTTGGTGGCCTCCGGCACGATCAATGAAAACAGGGTTCCTTCGCCCTGTCTGCTCTCGACGATCAGGCCGCCGCCGTGGCGGCTAGTGATATGTTTGACGATGGCCAGCCCGAGACCCGTGCCCGAATGCTCACCGCTCTTTTGGCCCTCGACCCGGTAGAACCGCTCCGTCAGGCGGGGGAGATGCTCTCGCGCCAGCCCTGAGCCGTGATCGTGTACCACGACGCGGGCATAGGTACGCGGGCCGCGCCGATCCGGCATCACCAACGGCAGCCGAGTGAACCGGGGTTCGCGCGCCGCCGCCGCGTCGTCTAGGCTCAATCCCGCGTCTAGACGAACCCGGACTTCGCCCCCGTCCGGCGAGTATTTGATCGCGTTGTCCATAAGGTTCTGGACAACCTGCACCAGCTGATCGCGATCACCGATCACCATGGTGGAGTCCGGGCGCGGCGGTTCCAGACAAAGCGTGATCCGCCGGTCCGCCGCCAGACCTGCCGTAGCGTCGAAGACGTCCAGGACTGCTCCGGCCAGGCTGATTTCCTGGGTCGGCGGGACATACTCGTTCATCTCAATACGACTGAGCGACAGGAGATCCGCGACCAGCCGCCCCATCCGCTCGGCCTGCGCCGACATGATCTCGAGAAAGCGGTCGCGGGCCGCCTCGTCATTGCGCGCAGGCCCCCGCAAAGTCTCGATGAAGCCGGCCAGGGCGGCAAGAGGCGTGCGCAACTCATGGCTGGCGTTGGCGAGAAAATCCATGCGCATCGCCTCCATGCGCCGGCTGTCCGTCTCGTCTCTTAACCTGAGCACCGCCCTCGATACGCCGTCGGTCGGCAACCCCGCGACGAAGGCGCGCCAGTGGCGTGTCTGCGCGCCTGCGCTTTCGTAATCGACGGCCTGCGTGGCGGCTCCAGACAGGACCTCTTCTAGTGCTTCCAGAACCTTTGGATCGCGCAGAGCGGCCGTCACAGCCTGACCGCTGCGCTCGACGCCCAGAACCGTCATGGCGGCGCCATTGGCGAAACGGATGCGCGGGGCGGCCTGTTCAACAGGTCCGCCAGCCTCAATCACCAGATGAGGATCGGGAAGACCGTCCAGCGCGGCTCTGAGAAAGTCCTGCGTATCAAGGTTCGTCGTCGTCGCGGTGAGAGTGCTCTGCTGTGAGGTCCTTCGCCGGACTCCGCCTGAAGACGTGGCCCCCAAGGCTAATCCCGCAACCAGAGCCGCCGCAATCCACGGCCATCCCGACGCGATGGTCCAGATGACAGCGCCAACCGCCATCAGCCTGGCAAACGTTCCCAGCGTGATCCAGGCGGGCGCGGAAGGGGGTGAGGGTCGAGGCATGGAATCCGTGAGCGCAAGCGCTAGGCCACAATGGGCTAGGGCGAGGAAGCGGTCGAGCAACGATTTTGGCGAGGCCTCGTGATCCCCGTGTGACGGCTGCGAGGCGACGCCTACGGTTTATTCATTCGGGTCTGTTTAGCTCTGCGCTGACGGAACGAGGGGGCGGTCCTGGACGCAATCTTGACCCAGCTTGCCGAGCAGGACTGGCGCCTGCTGCTGGCCGCTCTCGTGGTTTCAACGGCGGGGTCTGGCGCTTGCGCCGTCGTCATTCGCCGCGCTGTCTTGGCAGGGTCAAACAGGGTGTCCATCCTGGCCGTCGCCACTCTGGTTTCGGCCGCCGCGTTATGGACGGCCCACACGCTGATCCTGATGGGCGACGACGTCGGCTCCCGGCTGGCGGTCAATCCAGCCGAGGCCGCCTTCGCGTTCACGGTCGCCCTCCTGGGCTGCGCCGCTGGCTGCGCCCTGGCGTCCGGAGCCGAGCGGCGCTTCGCCGTCGTCGGCGGCGCCGCTCTGGGTGTGGTGCTGGCCAGCTTGACGGTGCTTGGCCCGACGGGAATACGCGGTGCTCCCGCCATCGAATGGTCCCCCGTTGTGGTGGGGCTGGCCTATGCAATCGCGGTGACGGGGGGCGGTCTGGGCCTTCTGATCGCCAGACGCTCGGGCAAGCGCCATGTGGTCGCCGGCGGCCTGATAGGCGGCGTGACTATTCTGACGGTGCACCTAGTTGCCCTGTCTGGCGCCACCCTTGCGGCCAATGCACCGCCCCTGGGCGGCACGGTCATCACTGAAGTGGGCGTCAGCCTCCTGATTATCCTGGGCGCTTTGATCGGCGTTGCGGGCGCGGCTCTTGTCTTCATGGCCGGGGTACTGGCGCGAACCGCCACGCTGGATCGGCTGCGAGAGGCGATCGACGCCATGCCGGATGGCCTGGCCTTCTTCGACGCCGAGGATCGGCTGGTGGTCTGGAACGCGCGCTACGCCGAAATGAATCCCGAGGCGGCGAGCATTCTCAAGGCCGGGAAATCGTTCGAGTCCCTGATCCGTTTCGAGCTTGAACAGGGTCATTATCCCGAGGCCGAGGGGCGTCAGGAGGCCTGGCTGGCCCAACGCATGGCGACACGAAAACTCTTGTCTTCAACAGTTGAGCAGCGAACGGCGGACGGGGCCTGGCTGCGTGTTCAGGACAGGCGCACTGCGGATGGTGGGCTGGTGACTGTGGTCAACGACATCTCCGACCTGAAGCGCGACGCCGCCGCTCTCGCGGAAGCTCGCGACGCCGCCGAAGCAGCGAACCGAGCCAAGAGCGAGTTCTTGGCCAATATGAGCCACGAAATCCGCACGCCTCTGAACGGCGTCATCGGCATTTCCGAAGCGCTGGCGTCGACGGGCCTGGATCAGCGTCAACGCGAAATGCTCCAGCTGGTTCAATCGTCGAGCGCCACCCTCAAACAGCTCTTGAGCGACATCCTCGACCTCGCGCGAGTGGAAAGCGGCCGTATGGAGATCACATGCGAGCCCTTCGATCTCGGCCAGACGATGCGGGAAGCTGGTCGCCTGTATGCCGACGCGGCCGAGACCAAGGGTCTAACCCTCCAGATCGAGATCGCCCCCGACGCGGAGGGCTGGGTTTCAGGCGACTGCGTCAGGCTGAAACAGGTTCTGACCAACCTGGTCTCCAACGCGGTCAAGTTCACCGAGCGGGGCCTTGTCTCTCTCAGCGCGGCCCGCCGGGGCGACTTCATGCGATTCACTGTCGAAGACACCGGCATCGGCTTCGATCCTGCCCAAAGAGACCGTCTGTTCCAGCGCTTCGAGCAGGCCGATGGCGCCACCACGCGGCGCTTTGGTGGCTCAGGCCTGGGCCTGCCGATCTGCCGCCAGCTGACAGAGATGATGGGCGGGACCCTTGACTGCGAGAGTGAGCCCGGCGGCGGTTCCGCCTTCCTGCTAGACCTGCCTCTCATACCGACGGCCGCTCCAGCACATGTCCAGCCGATCCCCGCCACAGACCTCGGCCGGCCCATCAGGGTGCTGTTAGCCGACGATCACGCCGTCAACCGCCGGGTGGTGGAGCTGATCCTGGAGCCGGCTGGCGCTGAACTGGTCGCCGCGGAGACCGGTTTCGAGGCCTTGTCGCGCTTTCGCGCCGAGCCTTTCGACATTGTCCTGATGGACATGCAGATGCCGGTGATGGACGGGCTCACGGCGACCAAAGAAATAAGGCTGCACGAGGCGACCATGGGTCTCGATCCCACGCCCGTGATCATGCTCACCGCCAACGCGCTGCCCGAACACATCGCAGCAGGCGCCGCAGCCGGGGCGGACGCCCATCTCGCCAAGCCCTTTTCGGCCGCCGACCTCATCCAGGCGGTGTCAACGGCTGTTGCGTCAGTCGCGCACCAGGCGGCTTGAGCGATATGACCGAAGACTTCCCAGGCCATCGACCAAACGTCGGCGTGGTGCTGTTCAACCGCGATGGCCGGGTGTGGTACGGACGACGCGTCGGCTACGCCGACGCCTGGCAGTTTCCTCAGGGCGGGGTCGATCCAGGGGAGGATCTGGAGGCCGCCGCCCGGCGCGAACTGGCTGAGGAGACCGGTGTCGTCTCTGTTCAGCAGTTGGGGCGAACCGAGGGCTGGCTCGCATATGACTTTCCAGCCGACGTGCTGGCTTCCCCGAAAGGTCGCGGCTGGAAAGGCCAGAAGCAGACTTGGTTCGCCTACCGCTTCTTGGGCGAGGACTCAGAAATCGACCTCGCCGCCCAGGGCAAGCCGGAGTTCAGCGCCTGGCGCTGGGGCCGGCTGGCCGAGGCGCCAAGCCTGATCGTGCCGTTCAAGCGTCAGGCCTATGAGGCCGTCGTGCGCGCCTTCTCCACCCTTACGGCCTGAGCCCGGGTCAGGCTTCTGGGCGGTCCATCGTGGTTCCGGCGTCAATCTTGGCGCGCTCGACGGCCAGGGATTCGGCGGACAGGGGCACCAGACCGCGATCCTGTAGGTAGCCTCCGCGCCCAGCCGAGGCGTCTGACAGATATTCCTGGACGAACTCCGCCAAACCCGGGGTAACGCCCAAATGGGCCTTCTTGACGTAAACATACATGCTGCGCGCCAGCGGATAGCTCCCATCGGCAATGGCGTCGAAGCTTGGGGCCACGCCGTTGATACGTTCGGCCTTAACCTTGTCGAGGTTCTGCTCAAGAAAGGAGTAGCCGAAAACGCCGATGGCGCCGGGTGTGCGGGTCAGGGTCTGGACGATGGCGTTATCGTTCTCGCCGGCGTCGATCCAAGCGTTATCCTCGCGCAGAGTGTGGGCGATCGTATCGAAGCGGCCGGGGTCTTGCGCCTTGATGGCAGCGACCGCGGGCATGGCCTCGGCGCCCGGCGTCATGCCGAGTTCAAGAAAGGCGTCGCGAGTGCCCGAGGTGGTCGGCGGCCCGTAGACCTGGATGCGCTGGCTGGTGAAGGCCGGGTTGACCTCGGCCCAGGTCGTGGCCGGGTTGGCGATCAGCGCGCCGTCCGCACCCGGCACCTCCCGGGCCAGGGCCATGTAGATATCCTGGATCCGGAAGTCGTAATCCAGGCCGTCTCGGGCGGTGGCGATGACGATGCCGTCATAGCCGATCTGAATCTCGATGATGTCGGACACGCCGTTGCGAGCGCACTCGTCGAACTCCGACGCCTTCATGGGGCGCGAGGCGTTGGCGACATCCGGGGTCGACGGACCGACGCCCCCGCAGAAGGCCTTAATCCCCCCGCCGGTGCCCAGGCTTTCAACGCGCGGCGCGGCGCCGCCTGAGGTACGCTGGAAGTTCTCTGCCACGCGCGAGGTGAACGGGAAGACGGTCGAGGAGCCCGCCGCCCAGATCGCGTCGCGCGGTCCCTGGCCGCCGCCGGCCTGCGGTCCACAGGCCATAAGGAGGACGATCGTTGCGACCGCCAGGATCGGGAGGGTCTTCATGAGTCGTTTCTCCGACGGATCAGGCCTGCGCGGGTACGGCCCAGGCCACGTTGCGCCATATCAGCCATCCGTGACGGCCGGCCGACAGCTTTGCAACGGCACGGTGACGACATACGGCCTGTTAGAGCAGCCGCTTGCGGATGGCCTGGGACAGCATGTCGATCAGGGTCACAGCGACAACGATAACCACAGCGATGGCCGAAACCTGGCCATAGTTGAAAGCCTGGATGTTCTCGAACAGAAGCTGGCCGATGCCGCCGGCGCCAATCAGGCCGAGCACGGTGGCCGCCCGACTATTGGACTCAAAGCGGTAAAGGGCGAAGGAGGTCCAAAGCGGCGCAACCTGGGGAATCACCCCCCAGACGATCTCGTGCAGGCGACGGGCGCCGGTGGCGCGCACGCCCTCGACCGGTCCGGGGTCAATGGACTCGACGGCTTCTGAAAACAACTTCGCCAGCACCCCGCCCGTATTGAGCGTAAGGGCCAAGACCCCGGCCAGGGGGCCGAGGCCCACCGCAACGATGAAGATAGTCGCCATGACCAGGTCCGGCACCGAACGCAACAGGTCCATCAGGCGACGCACCGGCCAGACGATCCAGTTGGGCGCGATGTTGCGCGCAGCCAGGAGGCCCAGAGGGATGCCTAGGAACACCGCCAGGAAGGTGCCCCACAGAGCGATCTGGATGGTCAGCCACATCTGCTCGATGAGCCGGCCGATATCGGAAAAGTCGGGGCGCAGCAGGTCGCGCCCATAGACGCGGATATTTTCGGTGTTGGTGAACAGATGGCCGAAGCGGTCCATGTCCACCGGACCGAAGCTGATGATCAGCGCCAGGGCGAGACCGCCCCACAAGAGGATGTCCCAAGCCCAGGCGGCGGCGGACTTGGCCGGAGGCGCAGGAACCGCGCCCGGCATCGCGGGCGCGATTCTCAAGGCCGAACCTCGCGACGCGCGCGCAGCTCATCCAGCTTCGTCCGGGCATCCGCGGCGGCGGCCTGGTCGCCCGCCTCGCGGGCACGGCGCAGCGACTGGTCCAGACGCATCTCGCGAATGGGATCCAGGTAGGAAGCGTCGGCGGGATTGAATCCGGAGTAGTTGAGCCCGGCCAGGACCTGGCGCTGACGTTCGGCCTCGGCGCCCTCGCCCCGGCCATAGGTCAGAAAGAAGCTGCGGATGCGTTCTTTGATCGCGGGATCCAGGTCGCCGCGCACCACGATGGCGGATTCCGGGATCGGGGGAGATTCCCAGATCACCTGGATCTGACGGGCGACCTGCGGGTTCTGGCGCTCCAGAAAGACGGTGTTGACCGAATTGGAAGTGGCCACGTCCAGCACGCCGGTGGCGATGGAGAAGGAGTTGGCCTGGTGATTGGCTGAGCGCACGGTGCGGAAGCAGTCAGTCGGATTGATGTTGCGCGGCCCAAACAGGAAGGTCATGGGCGCCAGCGTGCCCGAGGTGGACTGAGCGTCGCCGAGACCGAAGTCATAGCGCTTGCCGCACGCGAGGACGTCGTCGAGCGTGATACCCGAGTCGGTCCGCACCACCAGGGTCGAGGTGTAGGAATCCTTGCCCTCGCTATCGACGGTGCGGGCGACGATCTCGCCCTGGGACCGTTCCACCGCCTGCAGCGCCGGCAGGGCCGAGAACCAGCCGACCTGGATCTGATTGAAGCGCATGCCCTCGATGAGGCCGTTGTAGTTGGTGGCGAAGTTGGGGGTGATCTCCACGCCCACCTCGCGCGACATGTCGTCGAGCAGCGGCTGCCACAATGGCCCGGACGAAGCCTGGTTCTCGGCCGAGAGTATGGAGAACACCAGACGGTCGGGGGCGCCGTCCTTCTTGTCGGCGCCATCGCCGCAGGACGCCAGCGTCAGGGCGGCGACCGCGCCAAGCGCCAGTGCGCGGATCGTGATCTTCGGCGCGATGCGGAAAACGGAGATGCAGGTCATGCCTTTGCGCCTTCCCAGAAGGCGTCCTCAAACTCGGGACCGTAGATGCCGATCAGGGTTTCAGAGTCCAGGCCCGACGACGGGCCGTCATAGACGACCTTGCCGGCCTGGAGCGCGATCACGCGCTTGCAATATCGGACGGCGTAGTCGACCTGATGCAGGGTGACGATTACCCCCAGGCCGTCGCGCTGGTTCAACTCGACCAGCAACTCCATGACCTTGCGCGCGGAGACGGGGTCCAGCGAAGCCACAGGCTCGTCGGCCAGCAGCGCTTCGGCCCCCTGGACGATGGCGCGGGCAATGGCTCCTCGCTGCTGCTGGCCGCCCGACAGGGTGTTGGCGCGCTGAGCGGCGTAGTCGGACACGCCCACCCGGTACAGCGCGGACATGGCGCGCTCCCTGTCGCTGCGGGGCCACACGCCGAGCACCCCGCGCCACATTGGCAGTCGGCCAAGCGCGCCTAGCATCACATTGGAAAAGAGGCTCAAACGGCCGACCAGATTAAACTGCTGGAAGATGAAACCGAGACGCGCGCGCGCGCGTCCGATATTGCGGCTGGTGCGGCCCCCCGATTGAACAGTCTCACCGAACACCTGGATCGAGCCCGAACCCGGATCGATCGGTATCAGGCCGGTGATCGAGCGCAGAAGGGTCGATTTACCCGAGCCCGAGGGGCCGATCAGGGCGACCATTTCGCCCTGGGCTACACTGACGGAGACCCCGTTCAGCGCCTTACGCTTGCCGTAGGTCTTGGACACGTCGCGGACCTGAACGAGGCCGGGAGCGGCGGCGCTTGCGGTGGTCATGAGCTCGCTGGGGATGGCGGCCCGTCCCAGGCCGGAAGGGATCGAGAATGACGGCTCGATCTGACGGTCTTAATGACACGGCGGCCCGGGCGTCGTCCAGAGCCGCGAACGCTGCTAGTCTCGGCCGACGGATGCGTAGGTGAAACCGTGCCCCCGCACGTCCTCTGGCCGATAGACGTTGCGCAGATCGATCATCACCGGCCGGTTCATCAGCGCATTGACGCGGTCCAGGTCCAGCGCCCGGAACTGATCCCACTCGGTCAGGATGACCACGGCGTCGGCCCCCTGGACCGCCTCATAGGGACCCTCGCGGAAGTCGACTCCCTCTAGCAGCCTGGCGGCCTCTTCCATGCCTTCGGGGTCGAAGGCCTGAACACGCGCGCCCATCGCGATCAGGGCAGGGGCCATGTCCAGCGACGGCGCGTCGCGCATGTCGTCGGTGTTCGGCTTGAAGGTCAGGCCCAGCAGGGCGACTGTCTTGCCGGACAGGTCTCCGACGGCCGTAGCGACGCGGTCGGCCATGGATTTCTTGCGTCGGGCGTTGGATTCGACCGTGGCCTCGACCAGGGAGATGGGCGCGCCGGCCTCCTCGGCCGTGCGGGTCAGGGCCAGGGTGTCCTTCAGGAAGCACGAGCCGCCATAACCCGGCCCCGCCATCAGGAACTTCGGCCCGATCCGTTTGTCCAGCCCGATGCCGTAGGCGACGTCCTGGACGTCGGCGCCAACCTTTTCGCACAGGTCGGCGACCTCGTTGATGAAGGCGATCTTCATCGCCAGGAAGCCGTTGGCCGCATACTTGATCAGCTCGGACGTGCGTCGTCCGACCATGACGATGGGGGTCTCCGTCGCGATCAGTGGCCGATACAGGGCGGTCATCACCTGGCGCGACCGGTCATCCTCAACGCCGATGACCACGCGGTCGGGCCGCTTGAAGTCATCGATGGCGGCGCCTTCGCGCAGGAATTCGGGGTTCGACACCACCGCGAAGTCAGCGTCGGGATTGGCTTGACGGATCAGATCCTCGACCACGTCGCCGGTGCCGACGGGCACGGTGGACTTGTTGACCACCACGGTGAAGCCGTCCAGCAGCGGGCCGATCTCGCGGGCCACGGCGTGGACATAGCTCATGTCGGCGTGACCGTCCTCGGGCCGGGCCGGGGTGCCCACGGCGATGAAGACGGCGTCGCAGTCTCCAATCACGCCGGTCGCGTCGTCGGTGAAGGACAGCCGCCCGCCGCGCACATTGGCCGCGACCAGCTCTTCCAGACCGGGTTCGTAAATCGGCATCTCGCCCTGATTCAGCCGGGCGATCTTGTCGGCGTCCTTGTCGATGCAGACCACAGTGTGGCCGAAGTCCGCCAGGCAGGCGCCAGACACCAGCCCGACGTATCCCGTTCCGATCATGGCCACGCGCATGCGTCCGCTCGCCCCGCTGGGTTCAAGGAGTGCGCCCCTCTAGCCGCCTAGCCGGGCAAAGGCCAGTCGCCCTACGGGGGCGCCACTGACGCGCGGCTGATGCGTTATCGACGCCCGGCTGTTACAGGATCACCATGACCCAGACCTCCCCTCGCCTGCGCAAGGCCGTGCTGCCCGTGGCAGGCCTCGGCACCCGGGTGTTGCCCGCCACGAAGACCACCCCAAAGGAACTGCTGAACGTCGTCGACCGCCCGATCCTCAGCTATATCGTCCATGAGGCGCGCGAGGCCGGGATCGAACACATCGTGTTCGTCACCGGCCGCTCCAAACAGGCCATCGAGGACTATTTCGACCATCAGGTGGAGCTTGAGGCTCAGTTGGAGGCCAAGGGCAAGACGGACATATTGGATCAACTGCGCGCCGAACTGCCCGAGGCGGGCGCCATGAGCTTCGTGCGCCAGATGGAGCCCAAGGGCCTGGGCCATGCTGTGTGGTGCTCTCGCGACGTCGTCGGCGATGAGCCCTTCGCCGTCCTGTTGCCCGACGTCATCGTGGACGCGGAGCCCGGGGCGCTGAAACAGCTGGTCCAAGTCTTCAACGAAACCGGCGGCAACGTCATCGGCGTGGAGCGGGTGGCTGAGAGCGACACGCACAAATACGGCATCGTCGATCCCGAGGGGGACAGCTCGGGGCGTCGCATCTCCATGAAGGGAATGGTCGAAAAGCCCGCCCCCGGCACGGCGCCGTCCAATCTGTCGATCTCGGGCCGATACATCCTGCAGCCGCGCATTTTCGAATTACTGGCCGACCAGGGCCGGGGCGCAGGAGGTGAGATCCAGTTGACCGACGCCATGGCTCGGCAGATGGACGAACAGGCGTTCACGGCGGTGGAGTACGAGGGCGTCACCCACGACTGCGGCGACAAGATCGGCCTGCTCCGCGCCAATGTGGCCCTCGCCCTGAAGCGCCCGGACCTGGGCCAGGCGGCGCGTGAGGCGGTGACGGCGCTGCTCTGACCTCCCTTTCGCGGAGCCCGGCGACGGGCTAGGCGTTGCGGCCTCCATGGAGACGACGATGACGAGACGCGTTCTGGTTCTGGGCGGCGACGGGTTCTGCGGCTGGCCCACGGCGCTGCATCTTTCGGCCGAGGGCTGGGAGGTGACCATTGTCGACAACCTGAGCCGCCGGAACATCGACAACGAACTGGAGGTCCAGAGCCTGACTCCGATCCGACCGCTGGGCGAGCGGGTCGTCGCATGGCGCGAGGTATCGGGCCGGACCATCGGCGTCGAAACTCTGACTCTTGGAAGGGACTTCGATCGCTTCGTCACCTTGCTGAAACGCGAGCGTCCCGACGCCATCGTCCACTTCGCCGAACAGCGGGCCGCGCCCTATTCAATGAAATCGGCGCGCCACAAGCTCTACACCGTCGACAACAATCTGAACGCCACCAACCATGTGCTGGCGGCCATGGTGGAGAGTGGGCTGGACATCCATCTGGCGCACCTGGGCACCATGGGGGTCTATGGCTACGCCACCGCCGGCCTGACCATTCCCGAGGGCTATCTGCCGGTCACGGTCCAGACGGCGCACGGGCCGGTGGAGCAGGAGATCCTGTTCCCGCCCAACCCGGGCTCGATCTATCACATGACTAAGACCCAGGACGCCCTGCTGTT
>CAZITK010000017.1:2856-17200 GCA_964542145.1 uncultured Brevundimonas sp. | reverse complement strand
ATAAATTTTCTCGTAGCTCTTCGGCTCGAAGACCGTGTCGCCCTGCTCGACCGCCTTGAGGGCCGGCTGGGCCAGGGTGTGGGCGTCGACGTACCACTGGTCGGTCAGCCACGGCTCGATCACCACGCCGGAGCGGTCGCCGTGCGGAACGACGTGGCGGGTCTTCTCGATCGCCTTCAGCCAGCGCTCTTCCTCGGCGCGGGCGACGATGGCCTTGCGCGCGGCGAAACGGTCGAGGCCTCGGAGGTCTTCGGGAA
The DNA here is from genome assembly GCA_964542145.1 of uncultured Brevundimonas sp. Classification (GTDB taxonomy): domain Bacteria; phylum Pseudomonadota; class Alphaproteobacteria; order Caulobacterales; family Caulobacteraceae; genus Brevundimonas. The sequence continues at coordinate 16,943 of CAZITK010000017.1, read as the reverse complement.
TGACCCGAACGGCTTCTGCGATCTCTTCGTCTTCGATGATCGTGTCCGTATCGGCGTCATGGCGAACATAGGCGGCTTCGTGGGTGAGAATGCGTCCGAACGAGTCCATGACGTTGGTGACAGCCAGCCCCGCCCGCTTCCCGACCTGGAAGTCGTTGAAGTCATGCGCGGGCGTGATCTTCACCGCGCCCGAGCCCTTGGTCGGGTCGGCGTAGTCGTCGGCGACGATGGGGATGCGGCGGCCGGTGATCGGCAGGATCACAGACTTGCCGACCAGTTCGGCGTAGCGCGCGTCGTCCGGGTGCACGGCCACGCCGGTGTCGCCCAGCATGGTCTCGGGGCGGGTGGTGGCGACGACGATGTGGTCGCGGGTCTCCCACTCGGTGACATTCCCGTCATCGTCGAAGGCGACCGGATGCTCATAGGTCAGGCCGTCGGCCAGCGGATAGGCGAAATGCCAGTAGTGGCCGTCAACCTCGCGCTGCTCGACCTCCAGGTCACTGATCGCCGTCTGGAAATGCGGGTCCCAGTTCACCAGCCGCTTGTCGCGATAGATCAGCCCGTCCCTGTGCAGCTGGACGAACACCTTGCGCACGGCGGCCGACAGGCCCTCGTCCAGGGTGAATCGCTCGCGCGACCAGTCGCAGGACGAGCCCAGACGGCGCAGCTGGCGCACGATGGTCCCGCCGCTCTCCGCCTTCCATTCCCAGACCTTGTCGACGAAGGCCTCGCGGCCCATCGAGCGGCGGTCCGCATTGCCCGCCTTCGCCAGTTCGCGCTCGACCACCATCTGGGTGGCGATGCCGGCGTGGTCCGTGCCCGGCAGCCACAGCACCGCCTTGCCCTTCATCCGGTGATAGCGCGCCAGAATGTCCTGCAGCGTGTTGTTCAGCGCATGGCCGATGTGCAGCGAGCCCGTCACATTCGGCGGCGGAATGACGATGGAATAGGCCTCGGCGGCCGTGTCCTGACGAGGCGCGAACAGGCCCGACGCCTCCCACTCGGCGTAGAGGCGCGGCTCGGCGGCCTGGGGGTCGAAGGTTTTCTCAAGCATGGCGGTCGTTTCGGGTAAGGCGCGCCGGAAGTCCAGCGGCGCAACGGAAAAGGGCGGCTCCCGCCGGGGGAGCCGCCCTTTGCAGGGATCGCGATGTGCGACGGGTCAGCTGGCCGAGCGGGCGATGCGTTCGACTTCCTTGCGTACCTGGGCCTCGACGATGGCGGGCAGATTGGCGTCCAGCCAGTCCTTGAGCATAGGCTTCAGCAGTTCGCGGACCAGGGCGTCGATGGTCGGGCCGGACACCGGCGGGGCGTCGGCGGGTTCGGGCCTCCGAAGGGACGACGCGAGGCCGGCGAAGGCTGAGGCCGAGGCGGCGGCGGCGGTGTCGCCGACCAGCGGCTCGGACGGCTCGGGGGCGGGCTGCGGCGCGGCGGAAGCCACATCCAGGTCGCCGATGGTCTCTGCCGGCGTCTCATAGGTGTCGGTCAGTTCCAGCACATCCTCTTCGACGGCGTCGGGGGCCGCCTGCGGCTCCGGCGGCTGGACCGAGGGCGTCTCGTCCATCATGGCAGGGGTTTCGGGGACGATTTTCGGCTCCGGCTCCGGCGCGGAGTCAGATTCGAGCTCCGGCTCCGTGGCCGGCTCTGGCGCCGCGGCCTCGGCGGGCGCGTCGTCTTCGGAAATGATCCGCCGGATGGAGGCGAGAATCTCCTCCATGGTCGGTTCCTGAGCGGATTGATCGGTCATGTTGCCCCACGTCCGAATCCGGACGTCCCTGGACTCAAATGGATGCGCAGTCGTTGCATCATGCGCCCGTCAAATCAACGCCGCCCGTTCGCTCTGGAGACGAAAAACGCGATCAGGACGCGGGGCCGGTTCGAATGACCTCTGACTTCAGCTGGCGGTCGATCGGGGCGTCTTCCTGATCGTTGGCCGGCGTGATCGCTGGGGCGCCAATGCGGTCCAGCGTCTCCAGCACCGCTTCCCACGGCAGGGCGCCGCGAGTGCGAATGCGATTGAAGTTGTCAGCCGGGTCGTACACCTCGACGGGCGCCAGGTTTTCGCCAGACAGTCGGCCCATCGCAGCCAGCAGAGCCGACTGGGCGACGTATTCGTTGCGGCGGGCGTTGGCCAGCGTCACCTGGGCGGCGCGCAGCTCCAGCTCCTGGTTCAGCACATCCAGAGTGGTGCGCAGGCCCACCTGGGCTTCCTGGCGCACGCCTTCGGCCGCCACGGTGGCGGCGCGCACGGCCTCGTCGCCCGCCAGCAAGGTTGAGCGGGCCGACACCACCTGGGCGTAGGCGGTGCTGATGGCCTGGAGGACATTGCGGCGCTCGCCCTCGATGGCGATCTGGGCGATGTTGGAGGCTTCCAGCGATTGCGCCACCTGCGCCCCGCGCAGTCCGCCGTTATACAGGGGCACGCTGAGGCTGACGCCCGCCTGGAAGCTTCGGGTGCTGTCGCTCAGGTCCAGGTTCGTCAGGCTCTCGAAAGTGTTCCCGTATGACGCCGACAGACCGACGCTGGGCCGATATTCGGCCCGGGTCTGGGCCAGCCGAGCCTCGGCTGCGCGCAGGTCCAGGGCGGCCGAGACCAGGGCCGGATTTTCGATCAGGCCGATATCCAGAGCCTGTTCAAAGTCGGTCGGGGCAGGGGGCAGGGCCGGCGTCGGCTCTAGCGTGCCCGGCGCCTGGCCGACCACGGCGGCGAAGGCGGCGCGCGACACCGACAGCTGGGCCTCGGACACGGCAAGGTCGGCCTCGGACTGGGCCAGGCGGGCCTCTGACTGGGCCACGTCGGTGCGGGTGATCTCGCCGACCTCGAAACGGGCGTTGGATTCCTCCAGTTGGCGCTGCAGCACGGTGATGTTCTCACGGCGGATCCGCAGGATCTCTTCGTCGCGCAGCACGTCGACATAGGCCTGAATGACGCTCTGCATCACCTGCTGCTCGACCGCTCGCAGGTTCTCGCGACCGGCCAGGATGGAGGCCTCTGCGGCGTTGATGCCGTGGGTGATCCGTCCTCCGGTCCACAGGTTCTGGTTGACCGAGATCGATACGCCCGCGCTGTTATTCTCGGAGATGTTCTTTCCGTCGTCGCCGGGAATGTCGATGACGCCATCGTCATCAAAGTCGATCGGCTCGCGCGGCGGGGTGTTCGGGCCGTCGGTATAGGTATAGCCCGCGTTTCCCGAGACGCTCAGGGTTGGACGCAGGCCGCTGCGGGCGATGACATAGGTCTGGTCCAGCGACCGCTGGCTCGCGCGCTGGGCCAGGAGGGTCGGATTGGTGCGATAGGCCAGGGCGATCGCGTCCTGCAGCGACTGGGCCGAGGCGGGCGCAGCCAGGCCGGCGACGGCGATGGCCAGGGCGGCCGCGGAGGCCAGGACACGCGAGCGTTTCGACATCAATTCCATTCCAATCCGACGCAAGGCCGCGCCGATGAGAGCGCACAAGCGTAAGTGACCCGCGATGATCGCCTTCGCCAGTTAAGTTTTTTTCACGCGGGGGAGGTCGCTTTCCGTCGCGGCCGCGCGACAGGCTTAGAGCGCGAAGGCCCGGCGCGCCTCGAAACCGGTCAGCATCGTCGGGGCCGAATCGAACAGCACCCGGCGCGAAAGCCCGCCCCGCCCGCGCTCGTACAGCACCGCCTCGCCGGTCGGGCCATTGCGTTCGACGAACACTGCGCGGCCGCCGTCGCGCAAAGCGTCCAGCCAGGCCTGGGGCCGCTCGGCCACGGCGCCTTCGGAGATGATCAGATCCCAATCCTGGCTTGTCGGCTGGTTCAGCGGCGCGACCACCGTCTTGACCCCGGCCTCCGTCAGGGCGTCGCCGGCGATGTCGAAGACGGCCTGATCGGCCTCCTGGGCCGTCACGCTCAGGTCCATGTCCGCCAGCACGGCGGCGGCGTAGGGGGCGGCGATGGCCAGGGCCCGCTCGCCCGGCCGGGCGTCCAACGCCTGCATCAGCTTGGCCACGTCGCGAGCCTGCATCAGCTTGCGGTCGCCCGCGATCGGAACGTCCACCTCGGCATAGGCGGAGAAGGCGCGCTCGGGAGCACAGAACCGCTCGCGCGGCACGGCTAGCAGGGCGCGTTGCAGGGCATGGTCAGTGACGTCGTTCACGCGCACCTGCGAATCGACCATGACCAGGCGGGAAGCCGCGAAATCCAAGCCAAAATCCATGACGAAGCCCTGCTGACACGCCCGGCGGGCGACGAACCGAAGGTCCGGCTTATACGCCCGCGCGAAATCAGCGGAAAGCCCGCGTTGCGGCCTTCGTCATGATCTGATAGCTCACCGCCTCCCGACGCGGGCGCTTCGCCTGCCCGCGTCCCGGCGGCCTGATGGCGGAGTGGTTACGCAGCGGACTGCAAATCCGTGTACGCCGGTTCGATTCCGGCTCAGGCCTCCAAATCTTGCTCCTCAGGTCAATTCGCGCCGATTTTCCTGATCTTCAGACTCACGGCGTCGCGCGCCTTGCGATGACGGCCGTCTTCCGCGTCCCGGTCTTTCCGCAGTTCCGCCTCACGCCGATCCAGTTCGGCGACAGCATCAGCGTGGGCCTCGTCCAGTGCGTCTCGCTCGGCCTTCAGGGCGGTTAACTGGACTCTGGACTTGGCCGTCTTGGGACGTGTCTGCGTGCGCGGCGCGATCTTGGAGAGCTTGCCTGTGTCGATCGCCTCACCACGCTGGATGACCTGGCCTGGGGCGCGCAGCGCTGCGTCATGATCCGCGCCCTCGGTTATTTCTCTGGCCAAGCCGTCCTTGAAGATGTCACGTTCGATGCCCCAGGCGGCCAGCGCCCTCGGCCGAGAGGGAGCCGCCACCGTGAAGGCGTGGAACCCGTCCGACCAGGTAAAGACCTTGAAACGGCGCGCCATGGCGCCGGGTTAACGCGTGACTTTCTTGGCCACTGTCAGGCTGAGGATGAACAGCACGGCGAAGATCACCAGGGCGGCGACGAAGAGGAATTGCGCGATGCCGGCGGCGGCGCCCGCGACGCCGGTGAAGCCCATCAGTCCGGCGATGACGGCGATGACGGCGAAGATGAGGGCCCATTTCAACATGTTGATCTCCTGGCTGGTGGGAAAGCCGTAACCGCTGGGGCGGCCGGCCCGTTCCGGTGAATAACGAGGGGTTGAACATGCTCTCCTGCCGACGATGATATCGGCGGGGCTGGCCTTGGGCCGCCGGCCAAGGTTAGGGTGCGTCATGAAGCACATCCTCATCCTCACCGCCGCCGCCGGGGCCCTGGTCCTTTCCGCCTGCACCAGCCCCGAGCCGGCCGCGCCGGTCGCCGATGCACAGGCCAACCCCCAGGACGCCTTCTTCGCCAATCTGTCGGCCCTGTGCGGCCAGACGTTCGAAGGAGAGGTCGCCACCAACGATCCGCTGGACGCCGATTTCATGGGCCAGCGCCTGATCATGACGGTGCGCGACTGTTCCGACAGCGAGATCCGCATTCCCTTCCATGTCGGCGAGGATCGCTCGCGCACCTGGGTCGTCACCCGCACAGATAACGGTCTGCGCCTCAAGCACGACCACCGCGACCCCGACGGGACTGAGCACGTGCTGACCCAGTATGGCGGCGACACCGCCAACGCGGGCACGGTCGAGCGTCAGGAGTTCCCGGTGGACCAAGAATCCATCAACCTGTTCACGCGCGAGGACCGCACGGTGTCCAACACCAATGTCTGGGCGCTGGAAGTTCATCCCGAGCGTCAGTTCGCCTATGAACTGCGTCGCGAAAACCGCCACTTCCGCGTCGAGTTCGACCTTGCCGAGCCGGTCGCGGCCGACGTCGCGCGGCCTACCGTCGGCTGAAGGAGCGATCCGGCCGCCGTCGAGGCCTTGATCCCGATGGCGGCTGTTTCCTTTTGCGGAGGCCATCATGACCACCACCCTGGATCGGCGCACCGATTGGACGGCGATCGGCCTTGAACAACTGCCCGAGGTCATCGCCCTGAGGCGGGCCATCCACGCCGAGCCAGAGATCGGCAACGACCTGCCGCGAACCACCGCCAAGGCCAAGGCCGCCTTGTCCGGTCTGCCGCTCGAGATCCACGACAGTCAGGCGACCACCGGATTCGTCGCCGTGCTTCGCGGCGGCTTGTCAGATCGGAATCACAACGGGCGGACCGTGCTGCTGCGCGGCGACATGGATGCCCTGCCCATGACTGAGGAGACCGGGCTGGAGTTTGCCTCGCGCATCCCCGGCGCCATGCACGCCTGCGGCCACGACGCCCACACTGCCATGCTGGTCGGCGCCGCCAGGGCCCTGTGCGCGCGGCGCCACGAGATCGCCGGAACCATCGTCTTCATGTTCCAGCCGGGCGAGGAGGGCCACCACGGCGCGCGTCATATGATCACCGAGGGCCTGCTGGAAAAGGCCCGGCCCGACGCCGCCTTCGCCCTGCACGTGCATCCCAATCAGCCCCGGGGGGTGTTCGTGGGACGCGAGGGTCCGCTGATGGCCTCGGCCGACACCCTCTTCGCCACCATCCGGGGCCGGGGCGGGCACGCCGCCATGCCGCATGACTGCATCGACCCGATTCCCGTGGCGTGCGAGATCGTGACCGCGCTCCAGACCTTCGTCGCCCGACGTGTCCCGGTCGGCGAGAGCGCCGTGCTGACCGTCACTCAGTTCCACGCCGGCTCGGCCCATAACATCATCCCCGACGAGGTGAGCCTGAACGGGACGCTGAGAACCCATTCCGAAGATATGCGCGTTCTGCTGGTTGAGGCCTTCCAGCGGATCGTCGCCGACGTCAGTCACGCCCATGGGTGCGTCGGCGAGACGCGGACCGATGAGATCTGCCCCGTCACGGTCTGCGATCCGCGCGCTGTCGGCCTGATGCGCGACCTGGCGCGGGAGATTTCGGGCGAGGGCGGATGGGCCGCCATGCCGCCCATGATGGGCGGCGAGGATTTCGGCCACGTGCTGCGTCAGATCCCGGGTGCGATGGTCTTTCTGGGGGTCGCGCCCGAGGGCGGCCAGCCGCGCGACAAGCCGCCGCTGCACAACACGCGCATGACGATCGACGAAGAGATGTTGGCGCGAGGCGTGGCGATGCATTGCGCCGTCGCCGAACGATTCCTGGACAAGGGCTTCGCCTGAAAGGCGCCCGGCGCGTTCCGGCTCAGCCGAACAGCTCCATCTGCGGCCGCAGTTCGGGTGGAACACGGAAGCGGGCTTCGTCCAGTTGATGGCGCGGCCGGTCCAGACCATACCGCTTCACCGCCGCCCTGAACCGCGCGGCCAGAAGATCGGAGATCGGACCGGTCCCCTTCATGCGGGTGTTCCAGTCCGGATCGTAATCCCGTCCGCCGCGCGTCTGGCGGACTAGCGACATGACCCGCGCCGCGCGATCCGGGCGGGCGTCGCCCAGCCACTCGCGAAACAGGTCCTTGATCTCCAGCGGCAGGCGCAGGGTGACATACATGGCCGAGGTCGCGCCCGCCTCGGCGGCGGCCTTCAGCACGCCCTCCAACTCGTGATCGTTCAGGCCTGGGATCACCGGCGCGAAGCCGACGCCGACCGGCACGCCCGCCTCGGCCAGGCGGCGGATCGCCTCAAGCCGCTTTGCCGGGGTCGAAGCGCGGGGCTCCATCGCGCGGGCCAGGGTCCGGTCCAGAGTGGTGATCGACACATAGGCTGAGGCCAGGCCGTCCCGTCCCATTGGCCCCAGGATATCCAGGTCCCGCGTGATCAGCACCGATTTGGTGATGATCGAGAAGGGGTGATTGAACCGTTGCAGGACCTCGAGAATGGCCCGCGTCGACCCCGTCTCGCGTTCGACCGGCTGATAGGGGTCGGTGTTGCCGCCTATGTGGATGCGCTTGCAGCGGTAGCGGGGCCGGGACAGCTCCTGTTCCAGGAGACGCGCGCCTTCGGGCTTGAAGAAGATCCGGCTCTCGAAATCCAGGCCCGGGGATAGGCCCATCCAGGCATGGGACGGACGGGCGTAGCAGTAGATGCAGCCATGTTCGCAGCCCTTGTAGGGGTTGATGGAGCGGTCGAAGCCGATGTCGGGCGAGGTATTACGCGCGATGATGGTCTTGGGATGCTCGGCCATAAGCTGGGTCCGCAGGGGCGGAGCCTCGGCGTCGTTGGCGTTCCAGCCGTCGTCGAAGACGTCCCTGCGATCCGTTTCATAGCGTCCGCTGGCATTGCTGCGCGCCCCGCGTCCCTTTGCCGTCTCGGCCATGGAGGCAGCCTATCCGAACGGCGGAACAAAACAAGAACAAAATGGACGCGGGCGCGCAGGGGTTCAACCCAAGCCCGCAATATCGCCGCCTCGTCGGGTTTAGCTCAGCCGGATAGCCTCGTGCTTGACCCGCACATAGGCGCCCGGCGCCGGCTCGCCGGCCTTGAGCTTGCCAGTCCCCACCTTGCGGGCCTTGACCTGCTCATCGCCGGCCAGGGTTGCCTGCCATTCGGGCCACCAGGAGCCGGGCTTCTTTTCAGCCCCCGCCAGCCAGTCGTCCGCGCTCTCGGGCATGGCGTCATGGGTCCAGTAGCCGTGCTTGTTGGCGGCGGGAGGATTGATCATTCCGGCGTTGTGGCCCGAACCGCCCAGCAGGTAGCGCACCGGGCCGCCGAAATAGCGCCGCTGGGCATAGGTCGCGCGCCACGCCGATACGTGGTCGTCGTGAAAGCCGATGATCGTAACCGGCGTCTTAACCGCCTTGAGGTCCAGCGCCACGCCGCCGATCGAGATCGCGCCCGGCTGGATCAGACGGTTGTGGCGGAGGATCTGGTCGCCGTATTCCTTCAGGGTGCGCGCCGGCATGCGCGCGCTGTCGTCGAACCACCAGAGCAGGTCCGAGGCGCGCGCCTCGTCGCCCATCAGATAGTGCTGCACCACCGACGACCAGATCAAGTCGTTGGCGCGAACGGTCGAGAACAGCTGGGCCAGGGCGTGGCCCTCGACATAGCCGCGATGGTCCAGATGGCGGTGAAACGCCTTCAGGTCGCTCTCGCCGGTGAAGACGGCCCACTCGCCGATGTCGGAGAAGTCCACCAGAGCGGCGATCAGGGTGGCCGAGGCGACGCGCTCGGCGCGGCCCGTCCCGGCCAGCCAGGCCAGCGTCATGGCCGCCAGCGTCCCGCCCAGGCAATAGGACACGAGATCCAGGTCCGGCTCGCCGGTGGCCTGTTCCACCGCGTCCATGGCGGCGGCGACGCCCTGGATGACATAGTCCTCCAGACCCACGTCGGCGTGGCTGGTGTCGGGATTGACCCAAGAGATGACAAAGACCGTGTGGCCCTGATCCACCAGCCATTTCAGATAGCTGGCCTTGGGGCTGAGGTCGAAGAGGTAGTATTTGTTGACCAGCGGCGGCACGAACAGCAGCGGCCGACGATGAACCGTCTCGGTGGTCGGGGCGTACTGGATCACCTCCATCAGCCGGTTCTTGAACACCACGGCGCCGGGCGTGGCGGCGATGTTGACGCCCAGCTCGAAGTCGTTGGGCGCGCGCCGGCCCACGAGTCCGTCGCCGCGGGCCACGTCTTCCAGCAAATGGGTCAGGCCGGCGATCAGGCTCATACCCCCGGTCTCGACCGCGCGGCGGGCGACTTCGGGATTGGTGTGGGCGAAGTTGGTGGGCGACAGGGCGTTGGTCAGCTGGCGCGCCAGGAAATCGACCTGTCGACGCACGCCCTCCTCCACGGGCGCGGTGGCGATGAACTCCTGGATCTGGCGCCCGGCCAGCAGATAGGCCTGTTTCAGGGCGTCATAGGCCGGCTCGCTCCAGCCCGGCGCCGAGAAGCGGCGATCGCCGCGCGCGGGGGCGGCCACGGCCTCGCTCTCCAGGCCCCAGGCCCGCAGCGCCGTGGTGCGCCACAGGGCCGTCCAGTCCGACAGATTCCGGCTCTGCGCCTCGACCAGGGCGGTCGGGTTCATCATCACCGCCGCATTGAACGCGACCACCGCGCGCGCCAGCGTCGTGGGGTCGTAGGGCAGGGGCTCAGGGCTCGCCGCTTTCAGGGCCGCCGTGCGCGCCGCCGCCGTCGCCACCTCGGCCAGTCGCGTCAGGGCCTCGGTCGCCACCTCGGGATCGGGCAGCGTCGGGATCGGCAGCGCGCGGGGCGGCGTGTCGAGGGTCGCGGTCATGGCGGCGCTCCGGTTCAGTTGGCGGTCAGGACGTCGATGGCCAGGCCGTCGTGGGGAGCCACGAACAGCAAGGCCAGGGCGCGGTCCGGGTTGGCCGCCGTCCAGACCGGGCACAGCTCGCCCGACGCCTCGATCAGGGCGGCGGTGCTCATCTCGGCGTTCAGGGCAGGGGTCGGGGCGGCGAGGGTGTCGAAGGCCATGGAACGCATCCGTGAATGGGCGGCGAGGTGAGACGCTCTTTATCGTGGTGGTTAAGAGCTCGCCATGCCAAGGTTCGCCCAGTCGTCGTGCATATCTGCACGGAGGATCGGTGGCCGAGTTCAACTGGAACGATCTCAGGGCCTTTCTGGCCGTGGCCCGCACCGGCCGACTGTCGGTCGCGGCGACGCGGCTTGAGGCCGACCATACCACCGTCGGCCGGCGCATCGCGGCGCTGGAGGCGGAACTGGGCGCCCGGCTCTTCGACCGCACGCCCGGCGGCCATGTCCTGACCCCGCACGGCGAGCGGCTGATGCCCATGGCCGAAGGGATCGAGAGCCTGGCCGTGCGCGCGGCAGGCGAGCTGGGAGAGGCGGACCAGGCCTTGACCGGGGCGGTGCGGATCGGCGCCCCCGAGGGCTTCGGCAGTCATGTCATCGCGCCGCTGTTGGCGACCCTGGCCGATCGCCACCCGGAACTGGACATCCAGCTGGTGGCCATGCCGGGCCTCGTCAATCTGACCAAGCGAGAGGCCGACATCGCCGTCACCTTGTCGGCGCCGCGCGAAGGCCGCGTCATCTCCCGCCGCCTGACCGACTATCGCCTCAGCCTCTACGCCGCACCGACCTATCTGGAGACGCGACCGCCGATCCGCACGCGCGCCGACATGAGCGGCCACCGCTTCATCGGCTATATCGACGACCTGCTCTATGCGCCGGAACTCGACTACATGGACGCTCCCGACGTAGAGGTCACCGTCCGGCTGCAGAGCTCCAGCCTGTTCGCCCAGCTACAGGCCGCCAAGGCCGGCGCGGGTTTATGCGTCCTGCCCGACTTCATCGCCGCGCGTGAGCCTGGCGTTGTCCGCGTCCTGCCCGAGGCCGTTCGGTTGGATCGCTCTCTCTGGCTGGTCACTCACGCCGACCTGCGCCGCCTGGCCCGAATCCGCGTCGTCACCAGCCTGATCATCGACGCGGTGCGCGGTGATCGGCGGCGGTTCGTGGGGGATTAGAACCGCCGCTCGCCCGAAACCGTCTCCCAGAACAGCTGGAAATCCCCCCTCAGACTCCACAGTGGATAGTGGAACGTCGCCGGCCGGTTTTTTTCGAAGAAGAAATGCCCGATCCAGGCAAAGCCGTAGCCGATCCCCACGGCCGCCAGCATCATCCACAGGTTCAGGGTGAAGAGGCCCAAAAGAAAGGTCACGGTCGCCAGCCCCGTGCCCACGACATGGATGCGCCGGCACGTCGGGTTGGCGTGCTCATGAATATAGTACGGATAAAAGTCCTCGAACGAGGCGTAGCGGGCGCCGTCGGCGGGGGGGTGCTGGGCCATGGCCGAACCGTGACTCCTTGTGACGCGGTTGGCAAGCGCGGGTGGACCGCCCCCTGGCCGATGGGCTAGGCGAACGCCATCGCCGCCATCCGTCAAAGGGTCGTCGCCATGAAACTTCGCCTGGTTCTTGCCGCCGCCCTGGGCGCGGCCATTCTCCTGCCGCCGATGGAGGCTGCCTCCTGGGGCGCGACCGGACACCGGCTGGTCGGCATGGCTGCCGTGCGCGCCCTGCCGGACGAGCTGCCGGCGTTCCTCCGCACACCCCAGGCCGCCGCCGAGATTGGCGAACTGTCACGCGAGCCCGACCGCTGGAAGGGCGCCGGCCAGCCGCACGACCGCATGCGCGACGCCGCACACTTCGTCGACATGCTGGACGACGGCCGGGTGATGGTCGCGGGCGGTCCCCACATCCGCGAGATTCCCGAGCATAAGTGGCAGTACGACGCCGCCCTGCTGCGGGCCGGCACCGATGTGAACACCGCCGGCTTCCTGCCCTACGCCATGATGGACGCCTGGCAGCAGCTGGTGCGAGACTTCGCCTATATCCGGGTGCTGAACGCCGCCGCCGCGCGTGAGACCGATCCCGGCCGCGCCGCCTGGTACCGCGAGGACATCCGCCGCCGCGAGGCGCTGACCCTGCGCGACCTGGGCGAGCTCAGCCACTATGTCGCCGACGGCTCCCAGCCCCACCACACCACCATCCATTTCAACGGCTGGGATCGGGACACCCCCAACCCCGAGGGCTTCACCACCTCGCGCCAGACCCACGGCATGTTCGAGGGCGCCTTTGTCCAGCGCACCCAGCGTCTGGATGTCATCGAGGCGGCCATGCCCGCGCCCCGGCTGGACGACCATGACATGCGCGGCCGGACGACCGACTATCTGCTGACCACCCTGGTCGAGGTCACGCCCTTCTACCGGCTGGAGAAAGTCGGCGGCTTCCGTGACGACGATCCCCGCGGCGTCGCCTTCGCCACCGAGCGTCTGGCGGCGGCGGCGGCGGAGCTGCGCGACCTGACCATCCTGGCCTGGCGCGCCTCAGCGGACGCCTCGGTCGGTTGGCCGGCCGTCAAGGTCTCGGAGGTGGAGGCCGGGGCCGTCGATCCGTGGCTCAGCATGATCGGCGAGGACTGATCCCGCCCATGCCCGATCTGCGGCCGCCGGTCGTCATCCTCGATCGGCCACAGTTGGCCGACAACATCGGGGCCGTGGCCCGGGTCATGGCCAATTTTGGCCTGTCCGAGCTGCGCCTGGTCGCTCCGCGCGACGGCTGGCCCCAGGACCGGGCCTGGGCCACCGCCTCGGGCGCCGACTGGGTTCTGGAGGGCGTGCGCCTGTTCGACACCGTGACGGATGCGGCGGCCGACCTGACCACCATTTTCGCCACCACGGCGCGGCCCAGGGAGACGCGGCAAGCCATCCTGACCCCGCGCCAAGCGGCTGCGCGACTGCATTCGGACGCCGCCTCGGACCTGGCCGTCGGCCTCTTGTTCGGCGGCGAGCGGGCGGGGCTGCAGACCTCCGACATCGTGCTCTGCGCCGGCATCGTCACCATTCCCATCGACCCGCGCCACCATTCCCTGAACCTGGCCCAGGCGGTGGCGATCAATGCCTATGAATGGCGCGCTACGGTTCTGGACGCCCCGCCGCCCAAGTTCCGCGAGGGCGAGCCCCCGGCGCCGAACGCCCTGCTGGTCAGCATGTACGAGCATCTTGAAAGCGAGCTTGAGGCCGGCGGCTTCTTCCACCCGCCCGAGAAGAAGCGCTCCATGAGCCAGAACCTGCGCGTCATGCTGGGCCGCGCCGCCTTCACCGAACAGGAGGTCGCCACCTTCCGCGGCGTGATCCACGCCCTGGCCAAGGGGCGAGGGCGCGTCCTAGCCAAGCTGGCGGAGAAACAGCGGGACACTTGAAACCCGCTCATCCCCGCGAAGGCGGGGATCCAGCTTTGGTGCTCGGCTGCTGAAAGCCTTCACCGTTAACGATCCCAGACACCTGCGCGCGAAAGGCACTAGGTCCCGGCTTTCGCCGGGATGACCGGGAAGAGGGGGGAGCACCGCTGTTCCCGCATCGCTGTCGGGAACCCCAAACTCCACAACGCTTTCCGCGCCCCGCCGCCTTTATCGCCGCCTCCAGCCCGGAAGCCCCGATCCTGACCGGCCGCGCGCGCCACCGCGCCTGCTGGACTCCTGGACTCGAAAAACCTTGGACTCGCCCCAACCCCATCGTCACCCCCGTGCCTGTCACGGGGGTCCATACGCGCCGCTATCGCCGTCTCGGCGCGGTCGGCCGATCTCCCGTGTATGGATGCCCGGAACACATCCGGGCATGACGAGGATGGGGCAGGGGCCCGAAAGCTGGACTCCTGGACTCAAAAAAGTCCGCCCCCGACCGAGTCTAGGCCCGCGCCAGCTGCCCGCAGACGAACGCCGTCTCC
>CAZITK010000017.1:0-2756 GCA_964542145.1 uncultured Brevundimonas sp. | reverse complement strand
CGCCCCCGACCGAGTCTAGGCCCGCGCCAGCTGCCCGCAGACGAACGCCGTCTCCCCGCCGGTCAGCAGGCCCTCCAGCGCGGTCTCAACGTCCTCGGGCGCCACCACCAGGATAAACCCGACGCCGCAGTTGAAGGTGCGGCGCAGCTCGCGATCCGACACGCCGCCGACCTGGCCCAACCATTCGAAGACGTGAGGCAGGGGCCAGGCGTTCCAGTCGAAGCGCGCCTCAAGCCCCTCGGCCACGCAGCGGCCCGGGTTCTCGATCAGGCCGCCGCCGGTGATGTGGGCCGCGCCCTTGACCACACCCTGATGGATCAGCGGCAGCACCGACTTCACATAGATGCGCGTCGGCTCCATCAGCGCCTCGGCTAGGCTGCGGCCCTTGGCGAAGGGCGCTTCGGCGTCCCAGTCCAGACCGGAACGCTCCACGATCTTGCGGATGAGGGAATAGCCGTTGGAATGCGGCCCCGACGAGCCGATGCCGATGATCACGTCGCCGGGGTTCTGACGCTCCAGCCGGGGCAGGACGCCGTCGCGCTCGACCGCTCCGACAGAAAAGCCCGCCAGGTCGTAATCGCCGCCCTGGTACATGCCGGGCATCTCGGCCGTCTCGCCGCCGACCAAGGCGCATCCGGCCTGGCGACAGCCCTCGGCGATGCCGGCCACGACGCGTGTGGCGGCCTCGATCTCCAGCTTGCCGGTGGCGAAATAGTCCAGGAACATCAAGGGCTCGGCGCCCTGGGCCAAGAGGTCGTTGACGCACATGGCGACCAGATCGACGCCCACCCCGTCATGCCGTCCGGTCTCGATGGCGATCTTCAGCTTGGTGCCGACCCCGTCGGTGGTGGTGACGATCAGGGGATCCCTGAACCCTGCCGCCTTGAGATCGAACAGGGCGCCAAAGCCGCCCAGCGATGCCTCCGCGCCCGGCCGCCGCGTCGACTTGGCCAAGGGCTTGATCGCTTCGACCAGGGCCTCACCCGCGTCGATGTCCACGCCTGCGTCGGCGTAGGTCAGGCCGTTGGGTCGAGGCCCTGTCGTATCGATCGGACCGTGGGTCATGCGCGAGCCTCGAAAAGATGATCGAAAATGGCCGAATCTGTGGCCGCGCCCTTGCCATCCCGGGCGCGCGCCGGGCTATAGCACCCTCATGACGCCAATCACCACGACCGAGGCGCTGGAAGCCTTCTGCGCCCGCCTGTCGACCGCTCCCTTCGTCGCCGTCGACACAGAATTCATGCGCGAGACCACCTACTGGCCGAAGCTGTGCCTGATCCAGGCGGCCTCGACCGAGGATGAGGGGATCATCGACCCGCTGGCGGAAGGCCTTGATCTGACGCCGTTTCTGAACCTGCTGCGTGACACCTCGGTGCTCAAGGTGTTCCACGCGGCGCGTCAGGACGTGGAGATCTTCAACAAGTTGGGCGCCATGCCCACGCCGATGTTCGACACCCAGGTGGCCGGGATGGCCGCCGGGTTCGGCGATCAGGTCGCCTATGATTCGCTGGTCCGCCAGATGCTCAAGCGCGACGTGGACAAGGGCAGCCGCTTCACTGACTGGGCGCGTCGCCCGCTCAGCCAGAGTCAGCTCGACTACGCGCTTGGCGACGTCACCCACCTGGCGGCGTTGTACCCTCGGTTGCGCGACCGGCTGGAGAAGGCCGGGCGGCTGGACTGGGTGCAGCAGGAGATGGCCGGGCTGATCGATCCGGCGCTCTACGACACCACGCCGGAAAATGCCTGGCGCCGACTCAAGCCCAAGAAGTGGACGCCGAAATATCTGGCCGCCTTCACAACCACGGCGACTTGGCGCGAACGCGCGGCCCAGGAGCGAGACCAGCCGCGAGGCCGCATCCTCAAGGACGACGCCATCGACGAGATCGCCACCCAGGGGCCTACCGATATGGAGGGTTTCAACCGCCTGCGCTCGGTGCCCAAGGGGTTCGGGGGCTCGCGGCTGGGGACCGAGCTGATCGCCGAGCTGGAGCGGGTGCTCGCCGATCCGGAGCGCCACGCGCCGCGTCTGGATCGCCCCAAGGCTGGCCAGCCGGCTCCGCCGTCAGTGGTTGAATTGCTGAAGGTGCTGCTCAAGGCCAAGACCGACAACGAGGGCGTGGCCTCCAAGCTGATCGCCACCGTGTCCGACCTGGAGAAGATCGCGCTCGACGACAACGCCGACGTCGAGGCGCTGAAGGGCTGGCGCCGCCGCCTGTTCGGCGAGGACGCGCTCAAGCTCAAGAGGGGCGAGATCGCCCTGGTGTTGGACGGCGCGCGGGTCGAGGTGGTGGAGATCGAGGGGTAGGCGATTTCTCCCTCCCCTTCATGGGGAGGCACAGCCGAGGCGCGAGCCTCGGCAGGGTGGCAAGTGTCCTCGCCCATACGAACCCGGCCCTCCCAGTGAAGGGGAGGGAGAAGGCCGGCGCTACACCTTCAGAGGCAGCGCAGTCCGGATGTGGACGTCCTTCAACTGGCGCTCGCCTGCGGCGGCCGGGGCGTTCATCAGCAGGTCTTCGCCCTGTTGGTTCAGGGGGAAGGCGATGACCTCGCGGATCGCCTGCTCGCCGGCCAGCAGCATGACGATGCGGTCGATGCCGGGAGCGAGGCCGCCGTGGGGCGGGGCGCCGTAGCGGAAGGCGTTGAGCATGCCGCCAAACTGATCCTCGACCACCGAGGCGTCATAACCGGCGATGCCGAAAGCTTTGAGCATGATCTCGGCCTTGTGGTTCCGGATCGCGCCCGAGCACAGCTCATAG
>CAZITK010000016.1:0-17234 GCA_964542145.1 uncultured Brevundimonas sp. | reverse complement strand
TTCGCAAATGCTGATGGTGCTGACCCGCCTGGGCGAAGGCGCACGCATGGTGGTCACCGGCGACCCATCCCAGATTGACCTGCTCAATCCGCGCGATTCAGGCCTGTCGCACGCCCTGCGCATCCTCGACGGGGTGAAGGGCGTCGGCGTGCTGACGTTCGAAGCGCGAGACGTGGTCCGCCACGCCCTGGTCGAACGCATCGTGCGCGCCTATGACGCCGACTCCGAGTCTCACAGGGCCCGCCGGACTCCGGACCTCGAAGAGCCCCAGGAAGGCGTGAAGTGATCGAGGTCGAAATCGACGACGCCAGCGACTGGGCGGGCGTCACGGATTTCGAGGCGGTTGTCGCCCGTGCCGCCGAGGCGGCCCTGGGCGAACAGGCTGGCGACATCGTGATCCTGCTGACTGACGACGCTGCGGTGGCGGGGTTGAATAGTCGTTTTCGCGGCAAGGACCGCCCGACCAATGTGCTCAGCTTTCCCGCGCCGGAGAGCGCCCGGCCGCATCTGGGTGACCTGGTGCTGGCCTCGGGCGTCTGCCGCACGGAAGCCAAGACCCAGGGCAAGGACTTGGCGGACCATCTTAGCCATCTGATCGTCCACGGCGTGCTGCATCTGCTCGGCCGCGACCACGAGGACGACGTCGAGGCCGAGGCCATGGAGGCCGAGGAGCGCGCCATCCTGGTTCGTCTGGGCGTTGCCGACCCCTATGCGGAGCGCGCCGCATGACCCCGCCCGCCTGGACCCGGCGCGGGGCCGGGCAACGCCTGACGGTGATCGCGGCGGGGATTCTGATCGGCGCCATGGCGGCGCTGGCTCATCCACCCTTCGGCCTGCTGTTTCCCGGCCTGCTCGCCTATCCGGCCCTGTTGATCCTCGGCGATCGAGCGGGGTCGGTCCGCGCCGCCTTCTGGCGCGGGTGGCTCGCGGGTTTCGCCTACTTCTTCATCGGCTGCTGGTGGGTGGCCGAAGCCTTTCTGGTCAACCCGGATCAGGCCTGGATGGCGCCGTTTGCGGCCTGTCTGCTGCCTGCGGGCATGGGGCTGTTCTGGGGCGCGGCGCTGGCTCTGTTCCGGCGGCTGCGGGGGCCGGGCCTCGCCCGCGTCGCCCTGTTCGCCGCCTGTTTCATGCTGTTCGAGTGGCTGCGCGGCTGGGTGTTGACCGGCTTTCCCTGGAACCCGGCCGGGGCCAGCTGGGCGGCAGGTTCGGCCGCAAGCCAGACCGCCGCCTTGTTTGGCGTTTATGGTCTCAGCCTTCTCACGGTTTTGGCGGTGAGCGCGCTCGCGCCCCTGGCGGATCGGCGCGACCGGCGGGCGCTTTTCGCCGCCGCCGGGGGGCTGCTGCTGATCGGCGCCGTGATCGCGGGCGGGGCCGTCCGGCTCGCCGGCATCGAGCCACGCGACAGCGGGACGGTAATCCGCATCGTCCAGGCCAATGTCGAACAACAGGCCAAATGGACGCCGGAGCACTTCGCCGCCATCGTCCAGTCCTATCTCAGCCTGACTGCCGCCCCGGCCGGCGAGCTTGGCCGCCCGGACGTGGTGATCTGGCCCGAGGGCGCGCTGCCGACGACCTGGAACGACATCGCCCATCCGGCCTCGGATGTGGCTCCCGCCATGGCGGCCGCCGTGGACGAGGGCCAGGTTTTGCTCATCGGCATGACGCGCGCCTATGACCGGGGCGACGGCCGAGCCGCCTATGGCAATGCAGTCCTGGCCCTGAGCGACATTGGGCTGGCGGGCCTGAGGCTCGACGCCGTCTATGACAAGCACCATCTGGTGCCGTTCGGCGAATACCTGCCCGCCGGCGCGCTGATGGGCCGGCTGGGAGTCCGCAGTCTGGTCCATGTGCCGGCCGATTTCACCCCAGGGCCCGAGCCGACCCCCTTCGATCTTCCCGGCCTGCCGCGCGTCCAACCTCTGGTCTGCTACGAGAGCCTGTTTCCGGGCATGACGCCGCGCGGAGCCGATCGCCCCGCCTGGATCGTCAATCCGTCCAACGACGCATGGTACGGCGCGACCTCGGGACCGCGCCAGAACTTCAACCTGTCGGCCTATCGCGCCATCGAGGAGGGCCTGCCCATGGCCCGCGCCACGCCGACGGGCGTGTCGGCCCTGATCGATCCGTGGGGCCGTCCCGTCCAGGGACGCATCCTGCCGACGGGCGCGCGGGGCGTCATCGACGCTCGTCTGCCCGAGGCTCTGGCGCCGACGCCCTACAGCCGTTGGGGCGACTGGCCCACGCTGATGGCGATGGCCGGCCTGTTCGGCGTCGGACTGATCGGCGAAAGGCGGGCACGGCGGCCCAGGCGCCGCGATTCGCCCCCTCGCGTGACCAACCGAATGGCTGAATCCGATTGATGTCGAGACCGGGCGCGACCCACGAGCCTGCGGCGCGTCGCCGGCGATGAGAATAATTTGATCCGTCGCGCCAAACTTCAGCGTGACTTTCGGCGGTGAGCGGCGCATTTCACGTGTCCGTGACCGGATGTTCGGTAAGCAACGATAAGGAACGTCTCATGGCGCGAGGCAGGGGGGAAGACGGTCCCCATGAAGTCGACCGGTGGGTTGGGCGTCGGGTGTGCGAGCAGCGCATTCGTCTGGGTTACAGCCAGAGCGATCTCGGGAACGCCTTGGGCGTCTCCTTTCAGCAGGTGCAGAAGTATGAAAAGGGCGCCAACCGCATCTCGGCGTCCAAACTGTATGAGATCGCGCGCTTCTTCCAGACGGATATCAGCTACTTCTTCGATGGGCTGACCAGCGGCAAGGCGGATGTGGCCGAACCGGCTGCTCGCTTCAGCCAGGACCATCCGTCCACGCGACAAAGCCTGGAAATCTCAGCTCTGGCTCCGCGGCTGCCGGTACGTCAGCAGAAGATCATGCTGGGCTTGATGAGAGAGCTTGCGGCCGCCGGGCCTGGCGAGGACGCCGAGGACTAAATCCGATCCGCCTATCCCGCCGCGCCTGCGGTGGATGCGCGGGAGGCTTCCCGCGTCTTTTGTTCGGACCAGTAGGCCGCGCCGTTGTCCGGCTTGAACATCGTGCGCGGCACGCCCTCGCGGTTCGCTACGACGAAGGTGTTCGACGCGGCGTGATAATAGAGGGTATCACCGTTGCCTCGGCTGACCGTCTCAGTGCCCCCCGGCGGGCTTTCGATGAAGGCCCGGGCCTTGGCGGCGAAATCCCGGGCGTCCGATGCGCCGAAGGCCTCGCCGTTGCGACGATAGACGCGCTCGAGATTCTGTTCGGCCGTGTTCTGTCGGTTCGACGTCCAGACCGGTTTCGCCGCCGTTTCGGAGGTCTGGCCGCCAGCGGCGGGGACCGGCGCTCCGACCTCAGCCGTCTCTCCGGAGCGGTCGCGCGTCTCGACCGCGCTCGATCCGTTGTCACAGGCCGCCAACGCCAGCGCCCCCGCCGCCATCACCCGAAGTCCGACCCTCATCGTCCAACCCTCCTGAACAGTCCCGACCGGCACCTTAGATCAAAGATTAATGTTCTGGCAATGTTCTTTTTGCGGGAAGCGCGAACACCCTGCTAGTCTAGTGCATGACGTCGCCATTCTTGATCACCCGCCTGTCCCACGGGGCCGACTTGCCGCTTCCCGCCTACGCCACCGACGACGCCGCAGGCATGGATCTGCGCGCCGCCGTATCCGAGGATGCGCCGGTGACACTGACGCCCGGCGCCCGCGCCCTGATCCCCGCCGGTATTTCAGTCGCATTAGCGCCCGGCTTCGAGGCCCAGGTCCGACCACGATCGGGTTTGGCGCTCAAGCATGGCGTGACCTGTCTGAATTCGCCCGGCACCATCGACGCCGACTATCGCGGCGAGGTTGGCGTTATCCTGGCCAATCTGGGTTGCGAGCCTTTCACCATCCGCCGCGGCGAACGGATCGCCCAGTTGGTGATCGCTCGCTATGAACGGATCGCTTGGCAAGAGGTCCACAGTCTTGAAGCCACGGGGCGCGGAGTCGGCGGCTTCGGTTCGACCGGCCGCGAATGACCGTGCCCGAGACAGGTTTTCCCCTTGTGACCCGTTGATGCTCGTGCTGCTTATGCCGCTTCGCGCGCGTCAGGTGGGGCGCAAGCTTTTCAAGGAGTAGGCCGTTGAGTGCAACGGACGGGGGAGACGTCGTTATCGGCGATCCGCGCAAGACGATCCTGGGACACCCGCGGGGACTGGTGATCCTGTTTCTGACGGAAATGTGGGAGCGGTTCTCGTTCTACGGAATGCGGGCCATGCTGACCATCTATCTGGTCCAACATTTCCTGTTCGGCCCGGCCGAGGCCGCCGGCATCTACGCCGCGTACGGCGCGCTGGTTTATCTGATGCCCGTCATCGGCGGCATGATCGCCGATAAGTATCTGGGCCAGCGCAAGGCCGTGATGATCGGCGCCGTTCTGCTGGTGCTCGGCCACTTCACCATGGCCTTTGAAGGCCAGGGCGGCCGCGACCAGATCATCATTGGCGATGCGTCCTATCCGGTTGAGGTCCAGGGCCGCGACACCGACCGCCGCCAGTTCGCCGTCGTGGACGGCCAACGCGTGGAGATCCGCATCACCGCCGAGGGCATCTCCACCGTCGCCGCGGAGCCGTCGGCGGCCGGCGCCGCCGATGTGGCCGTGGCCGCCATCGGAGAAAGCCTCGGCACGCCACCGGCAGCCGCAGTGGACTCGTCCATTCCCGTGACGCCTCAGGCGGCTGCGGTCGGTTTCCCGGCCTTCGTGGCTTCTGGCGACTTCACGCTTGAAACAACGCGTGACACCGGTTTCGGGGAGCCGGTCCTGTTCCTGGCCTTGTCGCTGATTATCGTCGGTGTCGGATTCCTAAAGGCCAATATCTCGACCGTCGTTGGGTCGCTCTATGAGAAAAATGATCCACGTCGCGACGCCGGCTTCACCCTCTTCTACGTCGGCATCAACCTGGGCGCCGTTCTAGCCACGGGTCTGTGCTCCTACTTGGGATTCACCTACGGCTGGGGCTATGGGTTTGGCCTTGCCGGCTTCGGCATGCTGGTCGGTCTGGTCACCTTCATCCTCGGTCAATCCTGGCTCGAAGGCCGGGGCGGTCCTCCGAATCCGGAGAAGCTGGCGGGTACCCGCGTGCTTGGCGTGCCGCTTGAGGCTGTGTTCTGGGTCGGCGGCCTTATCGCCGTCTTCCCAACCTGGCTGCTGATGCAGCGACACGAGCTGATCTCAGCCGTCCTGCCCTGGGCCGCCGGGCTGATCTTCGTCGCCGTGGTGGGCTACACGGTCATCCAGCTTAAAGGGGCCGAGCGCAGCCGTATGCTGGTCGCCCAGGTCCTGATTTTCTTCTCGGTCCTGTTCTGGGCCTTGTTTGAACAGGCCGGCTCGTCCCTGACGCTGTTTGCGGACCAGTCGACAGAAATGCCCGGCTGGTTCAACGTTGGGTACACCCAGATGTTCAACCCGGCGATTATTGTGATCTTTGGGCCGATGTTCGCGGCGCTGTGGGTCTGGCTGGCCAAGCGCAACATGGAGCCTTCGACCCCGGTCAAGTTCTCAATGGGCCTGGTCCTGGTCGGCGCCGGCTTCCTGCTTCTCGCCTGGGCTGCGGCTAACGCGTTCAACCTGGATTTCCGCGTTCCGCTGTTGTTCCTGTTCTTTACCTACTTCCTGCACACCATGGGCGAGCTTTGCCTTTCTCCGGTGGGGCTGTCGATGATCACCAAGCTGTCGGTCGATCGCGTCGTAGGCATGATGATGGGCGTGTGGTTCCTGTCGTCCTCGGTGGCGCACATCGTCGCCGGCATGATCGCCCAGGCCACGGCCACCGATACCGTCGCGGGGGTCGTCACTAACCGCGCCCTGGCGTTGGAGACCTATGGGTCAATCTTCGGGACCATCGGCTGGACCGGCGTTGCGGTCGGCGTGGTGCTTTTGCTGGCCTCACCGCTTCTCAGGAAGGGCATGGCGGGCGTCCGCTGATCCGGACGATTCAGGACACGACGAAGGCCCCGGGAGAAATCCCGGGGCCCATTTACGGCGGGACAGACAGCCCGCCGGTCAGAAGGTCTTGCGCACCCGGATCTGCCAGAAGGTGCGCGGGTCGATGAACCGTTCCTCGACATAGGCGACAGCGCGGGTCTCGCGGTCGGCGAAGACTGTCCGGTCCTGATCGAAGGTGTCCCACAAATTGACCTGGGCGCGGATCGACAGGCTGTCGGTCGGCTTGTACTCGGCCATCAGCTCGAAATAGTCCTCGCCGCGCCAATGGAAGACGTGGTCGGGGTCATAGGTCGACTGGCCCAGGCGCGGGATCCACGCCGCGCTCCAGTTGATCTTCCAGCTGGTGATGTCCTGGCTGAGGCTGATGACGGCCTGGCGAGGCCGGACACCCGAAATCGGCCGACGTTCGCCCGTGGTCGGGTCGGTGACCTCGGTCCTGTTCCAGTCGTTGCGGAAGCTGAACCGGCCGCCGGAGAAGCCGATCCTGTCCAGCGGAACCAGCACGTTCAGCGACAGCTGGTCCAGCGTGCCGTCGCCAATGTTGCCGACCGCCGACAGACCGTCGGGCAGAGGCAGGCGGTCGATCACATCGATGATCTCGTCGTGGCGGTAGGCGATCGTCACCACCCCCTCGCCCCAGAAGCGACGCTCATAGGTGACTTCGCTGATCCAGCGCTGCTCGGGCTCCAGATTGATGTTGCCGCCGTAGACATTGTCGTCGCCCAGCTCGGCCGACGCGGCGAAGTCCTCGAAGTCCAGCTGTCCCACCTCGCGCTCGAAGCGGAGACGGACCTGATTGCCCTCGCCTGGCGTCCAGGTCGCCTGGAGCCGGGGCTTGGCGTAGTAGAGGCTCTTCTCCTGATCGGCGTCACCAGACTGCGAGATGGTCGAGGCCTCCAGCCTCAGCCCGCCCTCCAGCGTCAGGTCCGGCCGCCAGCGGAAGGTGGCCTTGGAGAAGATCTCGCCGCGCGTCTCCTCGACCTTGACCGAGGCGGAGGGCAGGGGGATCGGCGTCCCGTCGATGCTGAAGGCCTGGCCGATATCCAGCATGTTGTAGGCGGCCTCGGCGCCCATCTCGAGCGTTAGCCGAGGCGAGCGTTCGTGGCGCACCGTACTGCGCAGGATGGTCTCGGACTGATCGCCCTCGGCGGTGAACAGCTGGCGGGGGCCGGCCACGCCGCCGAGGACGTCCTGGCTGCTCGAGACGTTTTCAAACGTGCCGAACTCGTGGATCAGACGGCCTTCGGCGCTCCAGCGGTCGCGGATCGGGCGGGCGTAGGTCAGGCCGACCTCGCCGGAACGGCCGTCGTTGTCGGCTTGGCTGCGGCGTTCGATGCGGGGGGCGTCCTGCCTCACGATCGAATGCCAGTCGTTGACGCCCAGCCGGGCCGTCGCGTCGATCTTGCCGCCCCACAGAGGGCCGGCGTAGTTGCCGCGGATGCTGGTGCCGCCGCCATAGCCGTCGTTGTAGAAGCTCTCGTCGCGCAGGACCGTCCCGTCGGGGCGACGGCGCAGCACGCGCCCCTCGCCGTTGGAATCGCTCATGCCGACCCCGTCCGAGAGGGTCACGCCCCAGGTCCGCTCGCCGTCACGGGCCGTGAACTGGTACGAGCCGCCGAACAGGTCCTGGCCGCCGTCGAAGAAGATCGCATTGCTGCTCAGGATATGTTCACGGCTGCTGGTGGTCGACAAGATCACGTTGGCGACGACCGCATAGCCCTGCATGTCGATACCAGGCGCGCCGCCGCGCACCAGCTCGATCCGCACCACCCGGTCCGCCGGCGTGCGGCTGAGGACCGAAGAGCCGGTGTCGTTCTTGGACGCCGGTCGCGCGCCGTTGATCAGGATGTTGCCGACCGCGCCCTCGAAGCCGCGCGCGCCGGTGCCGTCCATGATGCGAAATCCGGGAACGCGGCCGACCATGTCCAGAGCGGTGTTGGGTCTCTGGTCGGCGAAGAAGGCGGGTTCGAACACCAGGACGCCGGCCTGGGCCTGATCCACCGCCGGGGTCTGGCTGGGCGGGCCAGGTCGCACCGGCGCGACGGCGGCCTCCTGGTCGTCTTGCGGCGTCGGCTGGAGCGCCCAGGCCGGCGTCGAGACGGCCGCGGCGATGGCGGCTGCGGATGCGGTGACGGCGAGCGCACGGCGCATGATGTCCTCCCCTTGAACTGGGCGGACCATGGCTGACGACCCGGTAAACGGGCCAGTTACTTCGGAGATACCTTAGTTAAATCTGAGACATAAGATTACGCCGGGGTCATGACCCCGGTGTCATGATCGTCCCGAGCGACGGTCTCAGGTCAGTTGCCGGCCGGCGATCGCGGACGCTGGGCGTTCGGCAGGATCACCTCGACCCGGCGATTACGTTGACGACCGGCTTCGTCGTCCGAGCCGTCCGAATTCGCGTTCGGGGCCACCGGCCGCTGCTCGCCCAGGCCGATGGTGGACAGGCGGTCGGCCGTCACACCCTGCTGGACCAGATAGGCCTTTACCGCCTCGGCCCGGCGCTCGGACAGGCGCTGATTGTAGGCGTCGTCGCCACGAGAATCGGTGTGGCCCTCGATGGTGATGCTGCCCTCGCCGCGCGCCTGAATCAGCTGGGCCAGCTGGTTCAGCGTCGGCCGCGCATCATCGCGAATGGTGGCCTCGTCGAAATCGAAGGTGACGTCGCCGGGCAGGGACACCACGGTGCCGCGCTCGGTCTCAACCGCTCCCAGCTCGGTCTTCAAAGCCTCGACGGTCCTCAGGCTGCTTTCGGACGCCCCAGCCACGCCGAAGGACGAACCGCCGGCGGCCGCCGCGCCAAGCGAAGAGCGAGCGTTCTGGCGCATGTTGGACAAAGCCGAGACTTCCGGCACGCCGCCGCGGCGGAAGGCGCCGTCCAGCGGAAGGCTGAGCTGAAAGCGGGGGACGTTGGTGTTTTCCGAATCCGCGTTGCCGCGCTCGTTGATCACCAGGGTCGTGCTGTCGCCGCGCGGCAGGTCGCCCAGGAAGACCAGGGCGAGGTCCATGGTCTGGTCGGCGGGAATGGCCAGGTCGTCATTGGTCGGCGAAGGCGCAAGCAACAGCTTGTCTCCCGCGTCCGTCAGCAGATAGGTGACCTCGTTGCTGGCGTTCAGCTCGATCTCGCGATCCCGGCCGTTGATCACCCGGGCGTTGACCAGGGTGCGGTCGCCGGCCGAGCGGACCGATGTCACCTGAACCACAACGCCGGAGGGGTGCAGCCCCTGCACATCGATCTCCGCGCCGCCGCCGGAAGCGCCCCCGCCCTGGCCGCAGGCGGCGAGGGTCAGGGCAATGGCGGAGGCGGCTCCGCCCAGCCAGGATGCGCGGGTCATTGTGTCGCCGCGTCGGTGAGCGGCAGAGGAATGCGGAAGCCAGGCGTGGTGGTGTGCTCGTTGTCGGTCTGGCTGTTCTCGTTGAGGATCAGAATGGCGCTGCCGACCTGGGGCAGACGTCCCAGAAAGACCAGTTCGCCCTCCATGGTCTGGCCCGCAGGCACCGACAGTCTGGGGTTCCCGGCTGGCGACGAAAGATACAGGCGCTCTCCGGAATCGACCACGATGTAGCCGTTTCGATTGCGGTTGAACCGGTTCAGATCAATCTCCCGGTCTCGGCCGTTGATCACCCGCACGCCGACCACCGTCTCGGTCGGTCGGGACTGGATCGAAGTCAGTTGCAGCACCACTCCGTTCGGGTGAGCCACCTGGGTGTCCAACGACACCGTCTCGCCGCCACGCCACAGGTTCGCGGCGCCGTCTTCAGTGGTCACGGTCGCGGGCTGGCTGGAAGGCGGGGCGGATACGCCGCCTTCGGCGGGGGCGTCGCCTTCTCCCTGTCCGCACGCAGCCAGAGCCACGACGGCGAACGGCAGGCCCAGCTTCAACATCGGCGACATGTGACGATCCCTTGTTGGTGGTCGCGCCCCTTTTTGGCGGTCTGCCGATCAGAACGCGAAGGCTCCCGTGGGGTTCGCCGGCCGAGCGTCGAGGTCAGTAGGCGAAGTCGCGGTAGAGGCGCTGGACATCACCGTTCCAGTCACCGTGGTAGAGCTGGAGCAGCCGGTCGGCCGGCGTCACGCCGCTGTCGGCGATGTCTTCCAGTTCGGACAGATAGCCGCGCTCATCAACCATGCCGCCAGAGAATTTGGCGCGGTTCTTCAGTCCCTGGCGAGCGATGGCAACGAGGTCGACGGCGACATCACGCGCGCTACGACCGGCGACCTCAGCCCTCAGGCCAAGGCGGGTGACGTCGCGGCGGAGCCGCTCGTGGTCGTCGATCACCCAATCCTTGCAAAGGTCCCAGGCAGCCGCCAGTGATGGCGCGTCATAGAGGACGCCGGTCCACAGCGCCGGCAGAGCGCAGATGCGGCTCCACGGCCCTCCGTCGGCGCCCCGCATCTCCAGATACTGTTTCAGCCTGACCTCGGGAAACAGGGTGGTCAGGTGGTCATGCCAGTCGTTGATCGTTGCCTGGTCGCCCGGCAGGGCGTCCAGCTTCCCCCCAATGAAGGCGCGAAACGACTGGCCCGCCAGATCGACGTACCGACCGTCGCGCTTGGCGAAATACATCGGCGTGTCCAGAGCGTAGTCGGCATAGCGTTCGAAGCCGAAACCGTCCTCGAAGACGAAGCCCAGCATGCCGGTCCGGTCGGGGTCCGTGTCTGTCCAAACATTGGCGCGGGCCGACAGAAAGCCGTTAGGTCGGCCCTCCGTAAACGGTGAATTGGCGAACAGCGCCGTGGCGATGGGCTGGAGCGCCAGGGATGTCCGAAACTTGGCGACCATGTCGGCCTCTGAATCGAAGTCGAGGTTCGCCTGGATGGTGCAGGTGCGCAGCATCATGTCGAGGCCCAGCGACCCGACCTTGGGCATATAGGCGCGCATGATACCATAGCGGGCCTTGGGCATGACGGGTATGTCTTCACGCCGCCATTGCGGATCAAAGCCGACGCCCAGGAACCCGAGGTCCAGCTGGTCGGCCACCTGCTTGACCTCCAGCAGATGCTGGCCGGTCTCGTTGCAGATGTCGTGGATATCCTTCAGCGGCGCACCGGACAGTTCGAACTGGCCACCGGGCTCCAGGCTGATGGAGGCTGTGAAGCCCTCAAGGTTCCGACGCTCCAGGGCGATGACATAGCCGGCCTCCTCGACAGGCGACCAGCCAAACCGGGTCAGGCCCTCCAGCATGGCCCGGATGCCGCGTTCGCCCTCATAGGCGGGGCGACGCAGGGTCTGTCGGTCGAAGCCGAACTTCTCGTGCTCGGTGCCGATGCGCCACTGGTCCTTGGGCTTGATCCCGCGCGCCATGGCGTCGATCAGGGCGTCGCGGGTGAGGGGTTCGGTCATCGGCGGGTTCCGGCGCGCGCGGGGTGCGGCGGCGTGCCGCGCTAGATGGCGGCAAACCCCTGCAGTCTCAAGGGGGATCAGCCGCGATTCCAGTCTCCGACCGCCGCCTGCCACAGGGTCAGGGCCGCGATGGCGGCGGTGTCGGCCCGAAGCACGCGCGGGCCTAGAGACACCGCCACGGTGAAGGGCAGGGCGCGCAGCCGCTTCCGCTCCTCGGGCGCGAACCCGCCCTCCGGCCCGATCACGATGGCCCATGGGGCGAGGAGAGAGGCGTGGAGCGCCTCGAACGCCGGGGCGCCCCCCCTCTCGTCACAAAACATCAGTCGCCGCCCCCGATCCCACCCGTCCAGCAGCGTCTCCAGCGTCTGCGGCGCCACGATTTCTGGCACGTCCAGCCGGCCGGTCTGTTCCGCGGCCTCCTCAGCGATTGCGCCCAGTCGGTCCAGCCGGATGTGATCGACCTGGGTTCGCCGGGTGGTCACCAGCCGAACGCGCCGCGCGCCCAGCTCGGTGGCCTTCTCGACGATGGTCTCGACGCGCGCCTTCCTAACCAGAGCCTGGACCAGCTCGACGTCCGGCGCCGGCGCCTGGGGCCGCGTCTGTTCGTCCGGGCGCAGCACGACGCCGCGTTTCAGCACCTCGGCCAACACCGCCCGCCATTCGCCGTCGCGGCCGTTGAAGACCAGCAGATCGTCTCCGGCCTTCAGCCGCATCACCTGGGTCAGATAGCGGGACTGGTCCAGGGTCGGGACGACGGCGACGCCGGGGCTGAGATCGGCGGTGACGTAAAGGCGGATCATGCCGCTGTATCGCCCCGTCAGAACCGCGCCCGCAAGCCCAGCCCCAGGGTGCGCGGCGGTCCGAAGCCAGGCACGCCGGTGGCGGTACGCGACACCTCCACATTCTCGTCCAGCAGATTGTCGGCGGTCAGCTCCACGGCCAGGCGCTCGCTGAGCGCCCAGGACGCCCGCGCGTCCACCACCCAGGCCTTGTCCAGCTCACGGCCGTTCAGGTCGTCGTCGAAGCGGGCGGATTCGTAGCGCGCCCGCCCGAACAGGCTCAGCCGATCCACCGGCCGCCAGTCGGCCGACAGGGTCGCCGAGGCCTGTGGCGCCTGAGCGGGACGCAGGCCGGTCAGCTGGGGCGCCGCGGCCCCTCCGTCCATCTCGGCGTCGGTCAGAGCGACCGCCAAATTGAGGGTCAGCCGATCCGAGATCTCGTGCCTGACTTCGCCCTCGATCCCGACTGCCTCGATCGATCCGGCGTTCTGGCGCTGACGCAACACCCCGCCGGACGGCACGAAACCAGCCACCGGAAAGGTTCCCGGCCCCTCGCCGATGGTCACATTGACGATGGCGTCCTCGATGCGGTTCCAGAACAGGCTGGCGGTCCAGGTCGTCGCCCCGCCCCAGGAGCCTCCGAGCCCCAGCTCCACCCCCGACAGCCGCTCGGGTTCCAGCGCCGCATTGGCCTCGGTGATGTCGTTGCCGACCCGGAACGGCCGATGCAGCTCGTTCAGGGTCGCGGGCCGGAACCCCGTATAGGCCGCCGCCCTGACCGCCAGGTCCTCGCTCAGCGCATACCGTCCCGCCAGCCGGGCGCTGACCACCTCGCCCGTACGATCCAGCGACGGGCTGTCGAGGATGGTTTCTCCGCTGTCGCGGTCCCGCTCGATCCGCCGCCCGTCCGTATTCTCCCAGCGGTCCAGCCTGAGGCCGCCCGCCACCAGCCAGGGCCCGCCGCTCCACGATCCATCGACATAGGCCCCGACCACCGAGGCCTCGCCGCCCGCGATCCGGTCACGGGTGAGGTCGCCGTCCATGAACCGAAAGCGTTCCTGGGTCTCGCCCTCGAAGCGGCGGCCGTCGGCGCCGATCTCGGCCTCCAGTCCGCCCCGCCTGACCCTCCAGGCCAGGTTCGCGCCCGTTCCCGTCGCCGGGGTGGCGTCCTGGCTGGCGGCGGGCGTGGTCGTCTCGCGGTCGGGCGCCACCGAGAACGAGCTGTTGAACAGGTCGCTGGTCCGCCGCCAGGCCTGGATCCGCCAGCCGGCCTGCGTCTGGTCCGGCGCCCCCGCCAGGGTGACGCTGATCGCATCGCCCGAGGCCGTGGCCCGCGCCCCGGACAGTCCCGAGCCGCGATCCTCCTCGAAGGCCGAGGCCCGTAGCGACAAGGTCGCGTCGCCGATGGGCGCGTCCAGCCGGATCGCCGCCGAGCGCGCGTCCAGGTCCAGCCGGGTGTCGGCCGCGCCCTGATCCGCACCGCGCACCGGCACATAGCCGTCCGAGACCTCGCGCAGTCCCGACAGGGTCAAGCGCGCCTGGCCCAGCCCCACCGATCCTGCGCCGCCCAGCCGCGCCCCACCGTGCTCGGCCACCGAGGCCGCGATCTCGCCGCCGTCGCCGTCGCGCAGCTGGATCACCCCCGTCAGCGCGCCCGCGCCGTAGGGCCCGGCCCCGGCGCCGCGCACCACGTCCAGCCCCGACAGCTGTTCGGGCGGAATCTGGCTCCAGATCACCCAGCCGCCGAAAGGATCGTTCAATGGCACGCCGTCCAGGGTCACGAGGGTCCGGCCCGCCCCCGAAGGCGCGATGGCCCTTAAGGATATGCCCTGGGTGGTCGGATTGGCCGCCAGGCTCGTGGTCCGCCGAAACAGCGACACAGCCGGAATCGCGCCCAGCGTCTCGTCCAGCCGCGTGGACCGGCTCAAGTCCTCGCGGTCCAGCCGTATGACCGAAAAGGCCGCTTCCGACGCCGCGGGTGGCAGGCGCGCGGCGGTGACCACGATCTCTTCGAGTTCAGTGACGGGTTCGGGCGGGGGCGGCGCGGGCAGGAAGATGGCGGACCTCGGCGGTCAGGGTGAGAGCGGTGAAGCCGTCTGAACCGCCCCCCGGCGCGCCCGTTCCCTCAGCCGCGCATCGTCAGGGCGGACTTAAGGTCGCGGGCGAAGTCGGCCAGGCTGTCGTCGCGGGCGCCCATGACCACGATCCGGTCGCCCGGCCGTGCTAGCTCCAACAGTCGACGCCCGCACGTCGCCCGGTCAGGGAGGGCCTCGGCCCGGCGTCCCAGGGCGACCACGTCGGCGGCGACATCGGCGGAGTCGACGCCGCGATCGGTGGTGCCGCCGTAATAAACCGGCTCGAGCATCAGCAGCACATCGTCTTCGTCCAGATTTTCTGCAAAGGTTCTCGCGAATTCGGCCCGCATCAGCTTCAGCGGCCCAAAGCCGTGCGGCTGGAACATCACGAGCAGCCGTCCAGGAAAGGCGTGCAGGGTCCGCAAGGTGGCGGTGATCTTGTCGGGGTTGTGGGCGAAGTCGTCTATGATCGTCACGCCGTCGGCTCGCCCGATCAGCTCCAGCCGTCTCCGGATGCCCGCGAAGGAAGCGAGCGCCTCGACGGCCGGCTCCAGCGGCAGGCCCAGCGCCCGAACCGCACCCAGCGCCGCCAGGGCGTTCTGCACATTATGCGCCCCCGGCACGGCCAGCCGCACCGGCCGGTCGATCATGGCAGCCCGGTCCCTCAGAACAAAGTCGATGCCATCGGCCCGCGGGGACAGATAGACCCCGCGGAGATCGGCCGCTTCGTCGTCGAGGGCGAAGGTGACCTTTCGCGCGCGCTCCAGCCCCTCGGCCAGGGCGGCGGTCTCGGGGTTGTCGAGGTTCAGCACAGCGATCCGCGACCGCTCGACGAAGCCGCCGAACAGGCTTCGCAGCTCCTCCATCGACTTGTGATCCAGCGAGACGTTGCCGACGACCGCCACGGTCGGGTCATAGCCGGCGATTGAGCCGTCGCTCTCGTCCACCTCGGCCAGGATCAGGTCTGGATCGCCGACCCGCGCGCTGGCGAAGGCCGCGCCGTCGGTCGCATAGTTCACCATCACCGCTCCGTTGATCACGGTGGGGTCGCGCCCGGCCTGGTCCAAGAGCCAGGCGATCATGCCGGTGACCGTCGACTTGCCGCTGGTCCCCGCCACGCCCACACGCGTCCCTGCGGCGTTGAACAGCCGGGCCAGCATCTGGGGCCGGGTCATGATGGGAAGGCCCAGCTTATGCGCCGTCGCGATATCAGGCACGCCGGCCTCCACGGCCCCCGACGCCACCACCGTCTGTCCGTTGCGCGGCCCCGAGCCGTCCTGGGGGAACAGGGCGAACCCCTCACCCTCCAGCCAGGCAAACTTGTCCGGCGTCCGCCCTTGGTCCCGGGCTCGGTCCGAGCCGGCGATCCGCGCTCCCGAGCCCTTCAGGATCATGGCCAGCGGCAACATCCCCGAGCCGCCCAGGCCGCAGAAGAAATAGTCTTGAGCGTCGGGCGGGACTTGATCCATGGGGCGGAAACCGGGCTAGGCTTGAGGGGAGGCCTGACTAGCAACCCGGAGCCTGCGGCGCCAATGAGGATCGGACGATGAAGATCGGCGTGGTCGCCGCCTCCTCACGCTACGACATCGATACGGCCAGCAAGGCCCAGGCGATGGTGCGCGACCTGTACCCCGGTGGCGAGGTGACGCTGGAAATCCACCCCGGCGCCTTCGGCAAATGGGGCCATTTCGCGGGCGAGGACCAGGCCCGGGCCGACGCCTTCCTCCAGATCGCCAACGACCCCCGCTACGACGCCCTGTGGTTCGCGCGCGGCGGCTATGGCTCGTGCCGCATCGCCGAGGCGGTGGTGGCGGGCCTCCAGCCGGCGGCGAGGAAGAAGGCCTATCTCGGCTATTCCGACGCCGGCAGCCTCTTGGCTGCCCTTTATCGCCTGGGGTTCCCCGAGGTCGCCCACGGCCCCATGACCGGCGACATCAACCGCGACGACCCGGCCGCCTTCAAGCGCGCGCTCGACTGGCTGGTTCGTCGCGACAAGACGGCGCTGGAACCCAGCGTCCCCATGGCCGGCCGACCCACCGCGGCCTTCAATCTGACCATCCTGTCGGCCCTCGTCGGCACCTCGCTTGAGCCCGATCTGACCGGCCATGTCCTGATGCTGGAGGAGGTGTCAGAGGCGCTCTACCGCATCGACCGCCTGTTTTTCCACATCACCTCCCAGCCCTCGATCCGCCGCGTCGCCGGCATCCGCCTGGGCCGGATGAGCGACATCCCCGAGAACGACCCCGCCTTCGACCAGACGCCCGAGGAGATCGCCCGCTACTGGTGCGACCGCGCGGGCATCCCCTACCTCGGCCCCGCCGACATCGGCCACGACGCGGCGAACACGGTGGTGCCGTTCGGCCGCTGGCACGCTTGAGCGGTCACCCGCGGCGTCCATGCCTCGGTCGCCTCGCGCGCAGGGCCTTGGGTCAGGCGAACATCCAGCCGTCGCCGCCATCGAACGCCCAGACCGGCGCGTCGTCCTTGTCGGGCGGGGCGTACGGCTGATGCGGCTGGATCGAAGGCGGGGTTTCGGACTGCGCGCTCCATGGCCCGTAGTCTCCCGGCATCGCCATATCCCATGCGGATGTGGCCGCCGCGATCTCGCTCGCCTGAGCGCCGTCGAGCAGGAAGTCGTCGACGGGAGGCCAACCATCCGAATCCACGGTCTCGCCATGGTCCCCGCCGGAACCCTTGCCCAGGTCGGCGAAGAAGTTCGTGATGCTGGTCCAGATGTCGGTGGCCAGGGCCCCCGACGAAATCGCTGACGCTGGACACGAAACTCCACGCGGCCCCGGCCATGTCTCCACCGAAACTCCACGCGGATGCAGCCAGGCCGACGATGGCGTTCCCCAACTCACCGACATTGCCCAGGAACGCACCGATCCCCGCAGCCAGGCCGCCGAAGCCGTTGTTGACCATCCAGTCGGTGATGTGGGCGTAGGCGTTGACGGCCAGCCCCAGGTCCTGGAACAGGGATGCCACACTGGCGCCCAGGCCCGCCGCATCCATGACCGCCCTGACGAAATCCACGCAATTCTGGCCGAAAAGGCCATAGTTGTTG
>CAZITK010000015.1:0-17552 GCA_964542145.1 uncultured Brevundimonas sp. | reverse complement strand
GCGCGCCGACCTGGGAGTGATGATTTCGGCCTCGCACAACGCCTGGCAGGACAACGGGATCAAGCTGTTCGGCCCCGACGGCTACAAGCTGTCCGACGAGCGCGAGGCGGCCATCGAGGCCCTGATGGACGAGGATCTGACACAGGGCCTGGCCCCGGCGGAGAAGCTCGGACGAGTCAAGCGGATAGACGACAGCCAGGCCCGCTATGTCGAGATCGCCAAGGCCACCTTCCCGAGACGGCTCAGCCTGAACGGCCTGCGCGTCGCCGTCGATTGCGCCAATGGCGCCGGCTATCGGGTGGCGCCGACCGTTCTACACGAACTGGGCGCCGAGGTCTTCCCGGTGGGGGTCGAGCCCAACGGAATGAACATCAACGCCGAATGCGGATCGACCCACCCTCGGGCCCTGACAGACGCGGTCCGGACCTATCGCGCCGACATCGGCATCGCGTTGGACGGCGACGCCGATCGGGTAGCGATCTGCGACGAGCGGGGTCAGATCGTGGACGGCGATCAGATTATGGCTCTGATCGCCAAGCACTGGGCGCGTCAGGACTTGCTTACCGGCGGGGGGGTCGTCGCCACCGTCATGTCCAACCTCGGCTTGGAACGCACCCTGAGGGACGCGGGGCTCAGCCTGGAGCGCACGGCCGTGGGCGACCGCTATGTCATGGAGCGGATGCGCGCGGGTGGTTTCAATCTTGGCGGCGAGCAGTCGGGCCACATCATCCTGGCCGACCACGCCCCGACCGGTGACGGCCTGCTCGCTGCGCTTCAGGTGCTGGCGGTGCTGGTCGAGGGCGGCCGGCCGGTGAGCGAACTGGCTCGCCAGTTCGATCCCGTGCCCCAGGTCCTGGAAAACGTCCGTCACGCCGGGGGCAAGCCGCTCGAAGCCGACAAAGTGAAGGCCGCGATCACAATGGGTGAGGAACGGCTGAACGGCTCGGGCCGGGTCGTGGTGCGCGCCTCGGGCACGGAGCCCCTGATCCGCATCATGGCCGAAGGGGACGACGCCGGCTTGGTCAGGACCATCGTCAAGGACATCGCCCACGCGGTGAAGACGGCAGGCTAGGATCGAATCAGCCTGGCGCCAGCCTGGCGACCACGTCCTCGATCCGTTCCCGGATGTCGGGCACGGCCACCGTTTCCCAGAACGCCGCCAAGGCCGGCGGTCCCAGCACGAGAACGCGGTCGGAGGCCCGGCCTCCTGCGTTGATCAGACGGCCCTTGCTATCGACATCCAGACCCAGACCCAATGCGTCGGGTCGCGCCTGGCCGTTCTCGACCAAGGCGCGGATCAGGGGCTCGGCAGATCGTGATGGATTGTGGCCCGGCCCGGTGCAGTCGATCAGAGCATCCGCGCGCGCGGTCCGGACGGACGCCTGGCCGCGCGGCCGCCAGGCCACTTCGACCCGCCCATGACGCGTGGCGATGGCCTCTATGCGCCCGGCGCGCACGTCCAGCCGACCCTGTGCCACTAGGGAGTCCAGCCGCGCGGCCGGCTGCGGCGCCATGCGATGGCGGTGCACGTCCCACCACGGCCGCAGATGCCGAAGGAAGCGGCGCCTTTGATCGGGCTCGAGACCACGCCACAAGTCCGCGTTCAGCGGCCGGAGGCGATCCATCATCACGCCCCAGCCGTCGCTTCGAGCCTCCTTGCGCGCCCAGCCCAGGCGTTCAGACAGCTGGCTCGGTGGGGGCGGGCGGCGTTCGACATCGGGCTGCGTCAAGTCGTGCGCCCGGGGCGTCAGCCCGCGCCGCGAAACGACCAGGGCGCGGCCCAGCCAGCCCCTATCGTCGAGCATCAGCACCATGTCGGCCATGGTCAGCCCAGATCCGATGAGGATCACCTCGTCGGACGGCCGTATCGCCTCCAGGGCGCCCGGCGCCCACGGATCGGAAATCAGGGCTCGTGTCGCGGTCCGGGATCGCGCCGTGCGCGGCGGGGGGTTGCCGGTGGCCAGAACCACGGCGCCGCTGGTGAGCACGCGACCGTCGGCCAGCCGGACGCCAGCCGTCTCCAGGGCCACGGCCTCGCCCTGGACCACCTCGATCCGATCAGGTTGGGCGCGGCGCGCCGCCTCGAAGCGATCCCGGACATAGGCGCCGTAGAGCCGCCGCGGGACGAACCCTTCCCGATCAGCGCAGTCAGGGTGATTTTCGGCTAGCCAGGCCACAAAATCGTCTGGGCGATCCGCCCGGGCGCTCATCCGGCCGGAACGAACGTTCAGCAGATGAGCATCGCAGGTAGTGGAATAGGCGACCCCGAGCCCGGGCACGGCTGCGCGCTCGATCAGGACCGTTCGAGCGCCGGTCTCGGCAAGGCGCACCGCCAGCATGGCGCCAGAAAAACCTCCGCCGACGACGGCGATCCGTCCTGCCGCGCCCCCGCTTTTCACCGCGCCGCCCTTCGAGCTGTTCGCCCATAAGGCGAAATTCACAAGCTAGACCTATTGCGGCCTTGCACGTGAGAAGGTCAACCGGTCAAGAGGGCTCACGGGCGACGACGACAGCCGGAGCGGACGCAGGAGGATCCGCCGTGCCTGCATCACCCGCCGGCCAAACCAGGGCTAGCGCGATTATCCGGTGGCGATGAGCGCGGCGACACCAAAAACAGGAGGTCTGACACGGGGGCGTCCTAGCGCGTGGCATATACGTTGTCTTGCGGGCCGATCATGTCGTTCGATGGATTCACTTGTCTTGACCCCCAGTCGCTTGAGCCATAGGCGGTCGGCGGTTTGTCCTTGGAGTGTGCGATGCCGCGCCTGATCCTGCTGCGCCACGGCCAGAGCCAGTGGAACCTTGAGAACCGTTTCACCGGCTGGGTCGACGTCGATCTGACCGCCGAGGGCGAAGCTCAGGCCAGGAAGGCGGGTTCACTGATCGCCGCCGCGGGCTTTCGACCGACTATGATGTTCACATCGGTCCTGAGCCGGGCGCGTCGCACCGGGGCCCTGGCCTTGGAGGCGGCCGGCTTCAAAGACACGCCCGTGATCGAGGACTGGCGATTGAACGAGCGGCACTATGGTGGCCTGACCGGCCTCGACAAGGCCGAGACAGCCCGGCTGCACGGCGAAAACCAGGTCAGAATCTGGAGACGCAGCTATGACATCCCGCCGCCGGTCCTGGCGCCGGGCGGCGAATGGGACTTCGCCTCCGACGCGCGCTACGCCGGCCAGGACATTCCGAACACGGAGAGCCTGAAGACCACGCTCGACCGAGTACTGCCCTACTGGGACATGGCGATCGCGCTACGACTGAAGGCCGGAGAGAGCGTGCTGATCGCCGCCCATGGCAATTCCCTGCGCGCCATCGTCAAGCATCTGTTCTGCGTTCCCGACGACCAGATTGTCAGTGTCGAGATCCCGACCGGTAACCCGCTGCTGATCGATCTGGACAAAAGCCTGCGGCCCACGGCGGCCCGCTATCTCGATGCGGCGCGGGCCCAGCCCCTGCCGCCTCTGCCAGGACGCCAGGCATGAGCGCCGACCACGACCGACGTTTTATGGCCCAGGCCATCGCGGCGGCGCGGCGTCAGATGGGTGTGACCTGGCCCAATCCGGCGGTCGGCTGCGTCATCGTGAAGGACGGAGAGGTCCTCGCCGAAGCCGCCACGGCCAGGGGCGGCCGGCCCCACGCCGAAGAGCAGGCGGTGCCCGCCGCAGGCGAAAAGGCGCTGGGAGCGACCGCCTATGTTACCTTGGAGCCGTGCGGTGCGCGGTCTTCCGGGCGCACGTCCTGCTCGCACTTCCTGGTTTCAGCCGGCGTGAAGCGAGTGGTGGTCTCCGCCGTCGATCCCTCGCCTTTCGCGGCAGGACGGGGCATTGAGCGGCTGCGCCACGCGGGGCTGGAGGTTGAGGTCGGGCTGATGTCCGACGAGGCGGCCGTTCTCTACGAAGGCTATCTTCACCGGGTCGAGACCGGCCGCCCGATGGTCAAGGTCAGCGCCGATGGCGAAGGCTTCGATGCGCGTTTCACCTGTTCGCCCCGCGCCGATCTGGCCGCTGAACTGAAGCGGCTTGGCGAGGCTGGCTATACGCGCTTGTGGACGCCGCCGGGCGAATTGGCGGCCGCGCTCCAGGTCCAGGGCCTGCTCAAGGGCGAACAGGCTTAATCAAATCTTCCTTAAGTGGTTTGGGCGCAGAGTGCGCCGATGTCCGCTCGCCATCCGAACACCGTTCGACGGAAAGTCTCCCAAGCGGAAGTCGACGCTATTTGCGCTCGACACGATCGATTGTGGCAGGCCCGGCCCGGCGGCGCACGAGCCGTGTTCGCCTGGATGGACCTGTCAGGGCTCAATCTTTCAGGCCGCAATCTGGCGGACGCCGATCTGTCGGCCGCGCTGCTGGTCGAATGCGACCTGACCGGCGTCAAGCTGGACAACGCAAATCTGTTCGGCGCCGACATGGAAAACGCCATCCTGATCGAGGCCAGCCTCAGGCGCGCGGACCTCAGGGGCGCATCCCTGCGCGGGGCCGACCTGACCGGCGCGGACCTTTTCGAGGCCGACCTGCGCGAGGGGGCCATGGCGGCCGCCGACGCCCAGGCGGGGTATCGCGTGCTCCAGCCACGGCCCAAGACTTTGTCCGAAGCCCAAGGGGCCAATCTGTCCGGCGCCAATCTGGAACGGTCGCGCCTGTCGGGCATCATTGCGGTGGCCGCCGACTTCTCGGGGGCGGCCATGAAGGACTGCAAGCTGATCCGCGCCAATCTGAAACAGGCCAATTTCAACGGGGCCGACCTTGCCGGGGCTGATCTATCCGGAGCGGACCTGACCGGCGCGGACTTGCGCGACGCTGTCCTGGTGGGCGTCAAGTCGGCAATGTGGCGCGTAGACGGCGCCGACATGACTGGGGCGTTGACGGATTCCCGTTCGGGCGGCGAGCCCGTCGCGAAACTGCCGGCCGCCGACATGCTGCGCGCCCACGCCCGATGGTGTGAGAGCGGCGGAGCCGACGGCCAGCCTTCGGTGTTCGACAATGTCGACTTGCGCAGCCTGGAATCGATTCGAGGCCTGAACCTGACCGCTCTGTCGGCCAAAGGGGCGGTCTTCTACGGCCTGGACATGGAAGGAGTGCAGCTTCAGGGCGCCCATCTGGAGAACGCCGACCTGCGCTCGGCCAAGCTGAAGGGGGCCGACCTCAGGGGCGCGCGGCTAAAAGGCGCGCGGCTTTCGGGGGCCGATCTGCGCGAGGCTCAGCTGGGGCCTTTGATGATCGGGCCTGAGCGCCTGCTACCGGCCGACCTGACCCTGGCCAGCCTTCGCGGCGCCGACCTGACGGGGGCGGATCTCAGACGCGCAGCGCTGATCTCGGCAGACTTGTCGCGGGCCATCCTTTTGGGTGTCAACGCCCGGAACGCCGACTTGACCGGCGCCCAGCTGGCCGGGGCCAAGGGGCGTGACGCTCTGCTGACCGAGGCCGAGGGATGACGGGCGCGCGCATCACCCAAGCTGAACTCACCATGGTGGTGGAGGCGCATGCCCGCTTTGTCGGGCGCCGGCCTGGAGGGCGGCGCGCCCAGCTGAAGTTCGTCGACCTGTCCGAGATGGACCTCTCGGGTCTGCTGCTGGACGACGCCGACCTGACCGGCGCGCGTCTGGTCGGCGCGCGTCTGGTCGGTGCACGAATGACGCGCGCAGTGCTCTACGGGGCGGACCTGACCCGGGCGGACCTGCGTCAGGCCATTCTGATTCGCTCCGACATGCGCGGCGTATGCCTCAGGGGGGCCAATCTATCGCTGGCCGACCTGACCGGCGCCGACTTCCGCGAGGGCCAGATCGCCACGCCCCACCCGCAGAAGGGCCTATCGCCGGCGCTGCGCGAGACGCGCGCCGGTGACGCCAGCGGCGCGGTCTTCTCCGGCGCTACTCTGGATCGCTCTCGGATGGATAGCTTGGCGGCGCTTAAGGCCGATTTCACGGACTGCTCCATGCGCGGCACGCGCCTGTCGGGCGCCAATCTGAAGGAGGCCGATCTCAGCGGCGCCATCCTTGAGGGCGCCGACGTGGCGGGGGCCAACCTGGCCGGCGCGCGGCTAGTCGGAGCCGTGCTCACGGGCTGTGAGCTGGAGCGGGGACGGTTGGATCGCACGGATTTGACCGGTTGCCTGCGCAATCCTGACGCGACCTCTCTATCGGCGGCCGAAAAGGCCTATGTTCAGGCGCGCGACGCCCAAGCCTGGGCCCAGTCCGGCGGCAAGGCGGGGCGACCGGCCAATTTCGACGGCCTCGACCTCAGGCCTCTTGGCAACCGGCTGAAGGGCTATGTGCTGGCCGCACTCAGCGCTCGCGGCGCCTGTCTGATTGCGCTCGACTTCTCGGGCTGCGAACTTCAGGGTGCCAATTTCGAGGGAGCGGACCTGAGGGCCTCCCGCTTCGTAGGCGCCGATCTTCGCGGCGCGCGCTTCCGCGGGGCCAATCTGATCAAGGCCGACTTGTCAGGCGCGGATCTCTCCCCCTTGCCGCTGGGCGCGAACCGTCTGCTGGCTGCATCGCTGTCAGGCGCAAGTCTGCGCTACGCCCGCTTCCACCGGGCCCGCCTGGATCAGGTCGATCTCGCCGACGCCGACCTGACCGGGGCCGACCTGGCCGGCGCCAGCATCACCGGGGCGCGGCTGAGGGGCGCGCGGCTGGACCAGGTGACCGGCCTCTCGCTGGAAATCGCCGCCTGAGCAGAAAAAGGGGCGACGCGTTCGCGCCGCCCCTCGATGGTTCTGGAATCAGCCGGGTTTGGCTCAGGCTGCCTTTGCGGGCTCCCGGCTCGTCTTGGCCTCAGCCTCGATCAGGCCCTGGCCGCCGCCAATTTCGATGCGGCGAGGCTTCAGCGCTTCGGGCAACTCGCGCTTCAGCGAGATCGACAAGAGCCCGTTTTCCAGGGAGGCCTCGGTGACCATCACATAGTCGGCCAGCTGAAAACGACGCTCGAAGTCGCGCTCGGCCAGGCCCCGATGCAGATAAGTGCGGCCGTCTTGCCCGTCGTCATTGGCGGTCTTCCGGCCCGTGACGGTCAGTAGATTCT
Source organism: uncultured Brevundimonas sp. (assembly GCA_964542145.1). Classification (GTDB taxonomy): domain Bacteria; phylum Pseudomonadota; class Alphaproteobacteria; order Caulobacterales; family Caulobacteraceae; genus Brevundimonas. The sequence goes on along the minus strand of CAZITK010000015.1, from coordinate 10,533 downwards.
CCTTCACTTCGATCGACAGCTCGTCCTGTCTGAACCCGGCGACGGCGATCTCGATCCGATAGGCGTTCTCGCCGGTCGTCTCGATGTTGTAGGGCGGCCAGCCCGCGCCTTCGCCGGCGCGCGAGGCGCTTTCCAGCATGGAGGCCAAGCGGTCGAAGCCGACGGCCGAACGGTAAAGGGGGGTGAAGTCGATGGTGCGCATGATCATACCTCCTGCGATCAGCAAGGTTGACCGGCCCGCGTCTGCCCGGACCGGCGATGGGGATCGGGTCTATGACGGTCTCTGATGAGCCCCGCGAACCCGGGCCGCCCGGCGAACCGGCGCGTCCAGACAATGAGATGGGAGCGGGTTTCGGCGCCGCAAGGGGTGCGGCGTAGGGATTTCTTGGCCGCCATCGCCGTGCCCGCTAGAATAACCGAGAACCCTTTCGGAGATTTCCCGATGCGCGCTCTTCTGGCCTGCTCTTTCGCCGCCCTGGCGCTAACAACCAGCCCCATCCAGGCTCTGCAGGCTCAGCCGCCCAGCACCGCGATGCCCCAGCATCGCGAGGACGCGGCGCTGCAGGCGGCACTGGCCAATCCGGCCCGAGACGACGATGCCAAGGCCCGCGACGCTCACCGCAATCCTTATGAATCGCTGACGTTTTGGGGACTGTCGCCGAAGATGACGGTGATGGAGATCGAGCCCGGCGCCGGCGGCTGGTGGCTAGAGATTCTGGCCCCTTATGCTCAGACGACCGGTGGTCGCTACATCGCCGCCCAGGGGGACATGGGCGCGCTCGAGGTGTCTGACCGCGCCCGCGAGAGCCGAGCGGCGCTGGAAGCGTCTCTTGCGGCCTATCCCTCCGCCTCGGTAGTCGATTTCGGTCCCCGTGCCGGTATCGCCGCCCCCGACAACTCCGTGGACATGATCCTGACCGCGCGCATGTTCCATAACTGGGCCCGCGTGGACGGCCGGGTCGAGCAGAACCTGGCCGAGTTCGCCCGGGTTCTGAAGCCCGGCGGGGTCCTGGCCATCGAACAGCACCGCGCCCAGGATGGGCTGAACGTTGCGGACACCGCCTTGACCGGTTACGTGCCGGAAAGCTGGTTGATCCAGGCGGCCCAGCGGGCCGGGCTGGAATTGGACGCTCGCAGCGAGATCAACGCCAACCCGGCCGATACCCGAGATCACCCGTTCGGCGTCTGGACCCTGCCTCCGGTGCGTCGCTCCGAGCATGGCGGCCGCGCCCTGACGCCCGAGGAGCGGACCCGTTACGACGCCGTTGGAGAGAGCGACCGCATGACCCTGCGTTTCAGAAAGCCCGACGCCTGACGACTCGCGCGCGGGCGGTGGACGCTCCCGGCGAACGTCTCTAGACCTCCCTGTGTCGGGCGTATGCGGGAGTCCGGACAAGGACAGGACCGATCGTGAAAGAGACTTCGCCGCAAAGAGCCGCGCGGGCCTCCCGGCCCCTCCCTGGTCTTTCACGCCGGCGCCTCCTGATGGTGACGGCCGCGACCGGCCTGATAGCCGCCTGCGGCGGGCGCGATGAGAACACCGCCGAGCCGGGCGCGGCGCCCGAGCCTACCGGCCCGCGCGAAGGCAGTCTGGAATGGGCCGTCGCCGGCGAGTGGCGCGAAACCGATAAGGTGCGCGACGTCTGGCGCCATCCGCTCGAGACCCTGACCTTTTTCGGCCTGCGGCCGAACATGACCGTGGTCGAGTTCTGGCCGGGCGCGGGCTGGTACACCGAGATCCTCGCCCCCTATCTGGCGCGGGGCGGCGGCAAGCTCTACGCGGCAGGCTTCGAGCTGGGCGATGACCCGGCGCCGGCCCAGGCGCAGCTGATGCAGCGGTTCCGCAATCGCTTCCGCAGCCGTCGCACCTATGGCGACGTGGAGGTCACCGCCTTTGGTCCTACCAGTGTCGAGGTGGCGCCGGCCGGCAGCGCAGACCTGGCCCTGTTCATGCGCAGCCTGCACATGTTCATGGCCTCGGGCCTCGCGGAAAAGGCCTTCGCCGACGCTTTCGTGGCGTTGAAACCCGGCGGCGTTCTGGGCATCGAACAGCACCGCGCCGCCTCCGACCGCGATCAGGATCCGGCCGCCGCCTCGGGATATGTCCAAGAAGCCTTTGTGCGCCAGCTGGCCGAGGAGGCCGGCTTCGTCTTCGTCGAGGCCAGCGAAATCAACGCCAATCCTGAGGACACCAAGGATCATCCCTTCGGCGTCGAGACCCTTCCACCCCAAAGGCTGAGCGCGCCGCCTGGAGAACCGCCCGATCCAGCCTTCGACCACAGTGAGTACGACGAGATCGGCGAGAGTGACCGAATGACGCTTAAGTTCCGCAAACCCACATGACGTTGATGGCAGGCGCCGACCGTCCGGGCGCTCGAGCGCGCGCCTTTGCCGAATCTGCGCCGCTGATGGGCGTGCCGGGGGCCCTACCTCCGCCGGGCTCTGCGCCGGGGTGGTTCCGGGGCGCCGGCGGCATGCGGCTACGCGCCGCCCTCTGGACCCCGGCAGGCGTGGCCAAAGGAACGGTGGTGCTGAGCCCCGGGCGCACCGAGCCGATCGAGAAGTACTATGAACTGATTGGTAATCTGGTGGCCCGTGACTGGTGCGTCCTCGCCCACGACTGGCGCGGGCAGGGCCTGTCGGCACGCTTGTTGCCCGATCGCATGAAGGGCCACGCTCGAGCGGTTGAGGAGTTCCTGGACGACTACAGCCGTCTTGTGGCCGCGTTTGAGGCGCGCCTGCCCAGGCCTTGGGTGATGATCGGCCACTCCATGGGCGCGACCCTCAATCTGCTCTGTCTCCAGGCCGGGGAGAGCCGCTTCGCCGCCGCCCTGCTGACCAGCCCCATGCTGCGTATCGCCACCGCCAAGCGCTCGATGTGGTCGGTCAAGCTGGCCACCCGCTGGCATGTCCGCAACGGCAAGGCCGGCGACTATGTCCTGAACGACCCGGACGATCCCTTTGGCCACAGCTTTGAGACCCACGCCCTCACCAGCGACGAGGGCCGCTACGACCTGTTCCGCCAGCAGCTGCTGGCCTGCCCGCACCTGGCTCTCGGCGGGCCGACTTGGGGCTGGCTGGCCTTCGCGATCGACGCCGGAGACCGAGCGTTAAAGCCCCGGGCCCTGCGCCGCGTGTCCACGCCCATGACCATCGTCCAGTCCGGTGACGACACCCGGGTGTGGAAAACCACCACCGCCTGGGCCGCCAAACGGATTCCGCGCTGCCGCTACGTCGAGGTCGACGGCGCTCGGCACGAGGTGATCATGGAGACCGATCCTTTGCGGGGCGTGTTCCTGGCAGAGTTCGACCGGCTGGCGTCGGAGTTGGCCGCGGCTCCCGCGAGCACGCCTCCGGCGGCGGCTTCGTGACGGGCGCTCGCAAGGACCTGTTCTCGCGGGCGCTGTCTGTGGCGCCCGGTCGGCTGCATTTCGCCGCCCACAGCCATCACCTGTGGCCCGATGTCAGCGAGGCCGCGCAAAGCCAGGCCTGGCGCGAGGCGATGCGTTTGGCCGACCACAAATGGAGCCATCTGTTCGGGACCGTCATCCCTGAGGCGCGGCGCCATGTGGCGGCGGAGTTAGGCCTCGATTCGCCCAGCAGCGTGGTCTTCTCTTCCAACACCCACGATTTTTTGCTCCGCCTGTTCTCCGGAATCGCGCGGCGGCCGGTCCGCATCCTGTCAACCGATGGCGAGTTCCATTCTTTCCGCCGGCAGGCCGAACGCTGGGCCGAGGCGGGCCTGGCCGAAGTCGAGCGCGTGGCGCTGGCTCCCTTCGCCACCTTCGCCGACCGCTTCTTGGCGGCGGCCCGGGCGGGCGGCCATGACTGGATCGTGGTCAGCCAGGTTTTCTTCAAGACCGGCCAGGTCTTCGAACGCCTGCCCGAACTGGCCGCCTTGGCAGATCGTGCGGGCCCCTGGGTGCTGGTCGACGGCTATCACGGCTTCATGGCGACCCAGACCGACCTCGGAGCCGTCCAGGACCAACTGTTTTACGTCGCCGGCGGCTACAAGTACGCCATGTCCGGCGAGGGCGCGGGCTTTCTGCACGCCCCGCCCGGCTTCTGCGAGCGGCCAGCGATTACCGGCTGGTACGCAGAGTTCGGCGATTTATCGGGGCCGCCCGGCGGGGTTCAGTATCTGCGCGACGCCGGCCGCTTCTGGGGCGCCACCTTCGATCCGACGGCGCTCTATCGCTTCAACGCCGTGCGGAGAATGCTGGACGAGGCTGGTCTCGACACCGCCGATGTCGCCGCCCACGCTCGAGGTCTGGCGGCGCGGTTTCAGGACGCGATCCGCGCGGGCCAAGCCGGACCGCTGGCCGACGCCGAAATCCTGAATCCGGTCGTGGGCCCGGCGCGGCGCGCCCGCTTCCTGGCTCTGCGCCACGACGACGCTGCCACGTGGCAGGCGGCCCTGGCGGCGCGCGACGTGATCACGGACGTACGCGACGACGTCATCCGCTTCGGCTTCAGCCTCTATCAGGACGACGACGACCTGGACCGCCTGATTCAGGCCTGCCGCAACCTCTGAGGCTCCGCCGTCTTCAGAAGAAGGTGGCGTCGTCCTGCTGCTGGGGCTTTGGCGCGGGCCGTGGACCGCCTTGCTGGGCTCGCGGAGTCGGTGGGCGGGACGCGGGCGGCGGTTGACGAGCGGCCGGCCGCTGGACCGACCCGGAGCCGTTCGGCGCTGCGGCGCTGGGAGCCGGAGCCGGTATCGGCTGCGGCTGGACCTCCGCCAGGGGCGCGATCTCGGGATAGGGCAGCCGGGATCCGGTCGCCGCGTCCAAGGGAACCTCGGGCTCCGCACCCGCGATTATCGGTTCAGCGGCGGCGATGGAGTCGGGGGCCCCCACGTCGTCGCGCACGAACGGCCAGGCGCGCGGGCTGGCGCAGGCGCACGCCTTGAGGAAGCCCCGATCGTCGCGCCAGATCACCATTGGCCAGGCGCCGCGCCCCGCATCGCGGCCGATCAGCCCAGCCAGACGGTCGGCGAAGTCGCGCGAGGCGTCGACGACCGCCGAGCGGGCGAGGTCGCCGTCCGCCGCCGGCACGCCCTGAGCGGTCCAGTTGCCGGCTGGCGTCGCCATCCAGCGGCCCCATAGCCCGGCGTCGCGAGTCAGCCAGATGGCGGCCACCGTGGCGCGCTCGGCCGCCGTGGAGCGTTGGGCCCCGTCCGCATCGCGGGGGGCGAAGACGATGACGCGCGTCTCCAGCCCGGCCGCCCGCAGCTTCGGCAATTCCTCTGCGTAATAGCGGTCAAAAGCGGCGTCGCGTGGCCCAACCAGCCAGACGGGACGCTCGCCGCCGGACTCGGACAGCCAGACCGCACGGTTCAGCAGCGCCTCGACCTCGGCAGCGTTCTCGGCCACCGTCGCGGGTTGATAGCGCGCGTACGCCTTCCAATAGGCCCAGTAGCCGAGGCTCGCGAGGGCGACGCCCAGCGTAAGGAGAAGGATGGTCCAGAGAGTGAAGCGTCGCATTTCCTAGCTCGTACCGCCAAGCTGTTGATGGCACCATAACCCTGAAGCCACGATTGCGGTACGACTTCGCCACGCGGGTGAAAATGGTCCCCGCCTTGTCTTGAAGACCTCGAACCCCGATCTAGCGAAAACACGTTTCAGCCGCTCGAAAGACCGCCTCATGGCCGACGCCACTGATCCCGTCGTCATCTGCTCCTTTGCCCGAACGCCCATGGGCGGGTTCCAAGGCGTCTTCGCCTCGGTCAAGGCGACCGAACTGGGCGCGACGGCCGTGAAGGCGGCGGTTGAGCGCGCAGGCCTGGCGCCGGACAAGGTCGAGCAGATTTACATGGGCTGCGTTCTGCCGGCGGGCCTGGGTCAGGCTCCGGCGCGCCAGGCCGCCCTCCGCGCGGGGCTGCCGCGCTCGGTGGAGGCGACAACGATCAACAAGATGTGCGGCTCAGGCATGCAGGCGGCCATGATGGCCCATGACGCGCTCAAGGCCGGGTCCGCCGACATCATCGTCGCCGGCGGCATGGAGTCCATGACCGGCGCGCCTTACCTCCTGGCCAAGCACCGCGGCGGCGCCCGCATCGGCCACGACACCATCAAGGACTCCATGTTTCTGGACGGGCTGGAAGACGCCTATGACCCAGGCAAGCTGATGGGCGCCTTTGCCGAGGATTCGGCCCGCGACTATCAGTTCACCCGCGAGGCGATGGACGCCTACGCCATCGAGAGCCTGAGCCGCGCCAAGGCCGCAATCGAGACCGGCGCTTTTGACGCCGAGATCGCGCCGGTCGAGGTCAGGGGCCGCAAGGGTATCGACACCGTCGCTCGGGACGAGCAGCCACTGAAGGCCGACCCCGCCAAGATCCCGACCCTGAAGCCCGCTTTCGCCAAGGACGGCGCCGTCACGGCCGCCAACGCCTCCTCCATCTCGGACGGCGCGGCCGCCCTGGTGATGACACGCCAAAGCGTCGCGCAGGCGCTGGACTTGCCGATCGTCGCCCGTGTCGTTTCGCATTCGGCCCACGCCCAGGAGCCGGGCCAGTTCACCACCGCTCCTGTCCCCGCCATGCAGAAGGTGTTGAACAAGGCAGGCTGGTCGGTCGAGGACGTCGATCTGTGGGAGATCAACGAGGCTTTCGCCGCCGTGGCCATGATCGCCATGAAGGACATGGGGCTCGATCACGCCCGGGTGAACGTCAACGGCGGCGCGACCGCTCTGGGCCACCCCATCGGCGCTTCGGGCGCGCGAGTCCTATGCACCTTGCTCGCCGCGCTCCAGGCGCGCGGCGGCAGGAAGGGGGTGGCGTCCCTGTGCATCGGCGGCGGCGAGGCGGTGGCCATGGCGCTGGAGATGGCCTGACGGCCAGCCTGGGTCCGGGCGTTGACAGTCCCGGCCCGTCCCCTTATACCCCGCGCCTCTTCGCCGTGGGTCCGCCTGCGGCGGTTCTGTTTACGGCGCTCTTAAGGAACGAGACCATGAAGGTCCGCAGCTCGCTCAAGTCGCTCAAGACCCGCCACCGGGACTGCAAGGTCGTGCGCCGCAAGGGCAAGGTCTATGTGATCAACAAGACTGACCCACGCTTCAAGGCCAAACAGGGCTGAGCATTGTGGCGTTAACGGGTGCGACGCGGTCGAGACCTGACTGAGCGCAGCCGATCCTTGCTCAAGCAGCGAGCCGCCTCGGGCGAGCGATAGCAAGCCCAAATCATCCACAGGCCGCGGCGAACCGTCCGCGGCCTTTTTCGCGTCTGACGTTGAGCGCGGTCGCGCGCGCCGCTAACCCTGATCACCTACCTTCCAGCGAGTTTTTCCATGGCTGACGACGCTTCCTTCGACGCCTCTCCCGACGTCCTGACCGCCACGGCGCAGGGCCGTCTGCGCACCATCGTCGAGCGACTGGAGCGGTTGGAGGAAGACAAGACGGCGATCATGGCGGATCAGAAGGAGGTCTTCGCAGAGGCCAAGGGCGAGGGCTATGACGTCAAGACCTTGAGGAAGGTTCTGCGTATCCGCAAACAAGACAAGGCCAAGCGCCAGGAGGAGGAGGCCATCCTCGACCTCTATCTGTCGGCCCTCGGGGAAGTGTGAAGCGAAAGGACATCAGTCCTTACGAGGCGGCCCGAAAGGCCGCACAGCGTCAGGCGCTGAACGCGCTCCGACGCGCCCGACGCGCCGCCGACAGGGCTGGCGTTTCATTGTCAAAGTGGGAAGACGAGTTCCTGGGCTCCGTGTCTGAGCGGGTCCAGACGTACGGCCGCGCCTTTGGCGACCCCGAGAAGGGCGCGCCCGGCCAGTCCCTGTCGGCGCTCCAGGCCCGCAAGCTCAAGGAGATCGCGGCCAAGGCAAAGAAGGGCGCGCGGGGTGAGGACGGTGCGGGTGAGGAGTGAGAAGAGTGCTAGTGAGTAGTGACTGGCGGCCGTGGGATACGCAGCGAGCCTTTGCGGTAAGGTGAGATGCTCGCCGCGCGCGCCCTACTCACTGCTCACCAGCACTGTTCACCAAGCCGCCTCTCCCCTCAGCAGCCGTGGCAAGTCCCCCGTCGCGCCGCCAGCCTCCTGCATGAAGGCGCGGCGCAGCGGCGGAATGCGGTTGACCGCCGCCATGCCCAGATCCCGCGCCAGGCGCACCGGGGCGACCTCGTTGGAGAACAGCCGGATGAAGCCATCGAAGCCGGCCGTCAGGGCCGCGTTGTCGAACCGCCGCCAGCGGGCGTAGCGCTCCAGCACCATCTCCGAGCCGATGTCCTCGCCCCGGCGCGCGGCCTCGATCAGCACCTCAGCCAGGGCGGCGGCGTCTTTCAGCCCCATGTTCAGTCCTTGCCCGGCCACGGGATGCACGGCATGGGCCGCGTCGCCGATCAGGGCCGCGCGCGGCGCGGTCAGCCGCTCAGCCAGGGCGAGGGAAAGGGGATAGAAAAAGCGCGGCCCCTCGACGCTCAGATCGCCCAGGAAGTCGCCGAACCGACGCTTGAGATGGCTGAGGAAGGCGGCGTTGGAGGCGTCGCGCAGCGCCTCCGCCCGGCGTGTACTCTCGGTCCACACAAGACTGGCCCGGCCACCGGGCAGGGGCAAGATGGCGAACGGACCGTCGGGCAGGAAATACTCATGGGCGACATGTCCGTGGCCGCGCTCCATCCGGACGGTGGCGACCACGCCGGACTGACCATAGCCCCAGCCCAGGGTGTCTATTCCGGCGCTGCGGCGGACGAACGAGTTCCGGCCATCGGCGCCGACCACCAGGGCGGCGCTCAGGCTGCGACCGTCGGCGAGCATGACCTGGGCCCGACCCGGACCGGCATCGATCCCGACCACCTTGGCCGGCGCCATCAGCACGATGTCGGAAACGCTAACCGCCTCGGCCAGGGCGTGGCGGATGTGGCGATTCTCGACCATGTAGCCCAGCGGCTCGCCGCCGGTGCGTTCGCCGATCTCCGCGGCGTCGAAGCGCAGGAAGGCGGACGACGCTGAGCGCGACGCCGCGCCAGGTCGCCGACCGTCGGTGACCAGGATGTGATCCATGCGGCAGGCATGGGCGCGCAGGCCTTCGCCGACGCCCAGCACGTCCAGCATACGGAAAGTGGAAAAAGCGATCGCTGTGGACCGCCCGTCGAAGGTCGGGGCCAGCTGGACGTCGAAGGGCTGGGGATCGACCAGGGCGACGCGCAAGCCCCCTTGGGCCGCCGCGAGCGCAAACGTCGCCCCCGCCATGCCGGCGCCGGAGATGATCAGGTCAAAGACGTTCTCGAGGTTGGTCGCGGCCATGGTCTTCTCTCGCGCCTCCCAGCGATCAGGTCCAGCGCCTCACGCGGGTCTTCGGGCGCGCAGGGCCTGGATGATGGTGCCATCATCCAGCCAGTCCAGGTCGCCGCCGACTGGCACACCACGCGCCAGGGAGGTGATCTCGGCGCCCGTGGTCGCCAGCCGGTCGGCGATGTAATGGGCCGTCGTCTGGCCATCGACCGTGGCCGGCAGGGCCAGGACCACTTCGCGCACCGCCCCGCCCTGGCACCGTCCGACCAGTTCAGCGACCCTCAGCGCGTCCGGGCCCACGCCGTCTAGCGCCGACAGCAGGCCGCCCAGCACATGATATTTGCCGCGAAAGGCGCCAGACCGTTCCATCGCCCACAGCGCGCCGGCCTCCTCGACCACGCAGACGAGCCCGTTGTCGCGCACGCTGTCGCAACAGATGACGCAGGGGTCGCGCGTGTCGGGGGCGCCGCAGACCGAGCAGGACCGCACTTTCGTCGCCGTTTCCGCCAGCGACGCGGCCAGGGGCTCCAGCAGCTGCTCGCGGCGTTTGAGCAGCGCGAGAGCCGCGCGCCGCGCCGAACGTGGTCCCATGCCTGGCAGTTTGGCTAACAGGCTGATCAGTCGCTCGATCTCGGGTCCGGCGGAAGCGGCCACGGGGCGGTCCTCAGAACAGCTTGGGCATGCCCGGGATGTTCATGCCGGCCAAGGGCCCCGCCGCCTCCTGCATCAGCCGGTTGTTGACCTCGTCCAGCTTGCGCTTGGCGTCGGCGTGGGCGGCCACGATAAGATCGGCCAGGATTTCCCCCTCGCCCGGGACCATCAGGCTGTCGTCGATGACCACGCCGGTGATCTCCCCGGGCCCTTTCAAAGTCATGGTCACCAGACCACCGCCCGAGGAACCCTGGGCGGTGGATTCGGCCATCCGGGCCTGGGCGTCCTGCAGCTTCTGCTGCATCGCCTGGGCCTGTTGCATCAGTTGGTTCAGGTCTTTCATGTCGGAATAGATAGGACGCCTCGGCTCCCCGCGACAGACCCCTCGCCCAAGCAACAGACCTCGCCGCGGACGACGGCGACCCCATCACGCGTCGCTCAAGCAGAGAGCCGCCGCGCGACGAGCGATAGCGACACCTGACTAGGGAGGCGGCGCCGCCAGGACGTCGCGCTTGCCGGCGTGGTTGGCGGGCGAGACCACGCCTTCCTGCTCCATCCGCTCGATGATCGAGGCGGCGCGGTTGTAGCCGATGGACAGGCGCCGCTGGATGTAGCTGGTGGACGCCTTCTTGTCGCGCAGGATCACCTGCACGGCCTTC
>CAZITK010000014.1:0-18102 GCA_964542145.1 uncultured Brevundimonas sp. | reverse complement strand
TCGGCACCAGGTTGGAGTTGGCGATCAGCACCCGCGGCGCGTCCTCGTGCGTGCGGAACACCCCCACCGGCTTGCCCGACTGGACCAGCAGCGTCTGGTCCGGCTCCAGCGCCCTCAGTTCCGCCACGATCCGGTCGAAACTGGCCCAGTCCCGCGCCGCCTTGCCGATGCCGCCATAGACGACCAGCTCGTCCGGCCGCTCGGCCACCTCCGGATCGAGGTTGTTCATCAGCATGCGGAGGGCCGCCTCGGCAGCCCAGGTCTTGGCCGTCTTCTCGAGGCCGCGCGGGCTGCGGATGACGCGGGCGTTCGGGGTCGGATTGGTCATGGCCGCTTCATAACCCCATCAGGCCGGGCGCGAGAAGGCGGTGCTCACCATTGATCGCGGCGCCCCTAATCCCCATCGCCGCGCAGCGGGGCCCGCGACGTCCTGGTTTCAACGGCTCCGAGGACTCTATCTCCGCCGCCCCCGACGCCGGCCCCATGATGCCGTCATGATCGCCGCTCCCCGCGCCAAGCTCGTCCGCTCGACTTCGTCTTGGATCCCGCTGGACCCGAGTCCAACGGCCGTTGGGACGAACAAGGAGGCTCACGCACTGGTTTCACGAGGTTTTCCGGCCGGGATGGCGGAATGGCTGGACTCTTGGACTCATTTTTTCTTGGAACGCTCGCCCTTCTCCCCTTCGCCCTGAACCGGCTAGATACGGCCATGTCCGCTTCCGAAGCCTTGTCCTGGCGCAACGTCGCCGATCTGGTCGGCGACCATCCCGACGCGTCCGTGGCCCTGATCGGCTGTCCGCTGAACGAACGCTCCCTGACTCCGGGCCGATGCGACCTGGGTCCGAAGGCGTTCCGGAACGTGTTGCCGCGCTTTTCGACCTATGACGCGGACACGGGCCAAGAGGTGGCCACGCGGGTTCACGACGCCGGGGACGTGCCCCTGAAGGCGGTCTCGCCGATCGACGCCCTGGGGCCAATCCGCGAGGCTGTCGGCGGCCAGGCGCACCGCCAGCTGATCGTCCTGATCGGCGGCAACAACGCCATTACGCGTCCCGGGATGCACGGTCTGGGCTTGGAAGGGACGGCGCTGCTGACGCTGGACGCCCACTTCGACCTCAGGGACACCGACCAGGGCCTGACCAACGGAAATCCGGTCCAGGCGCTGCTGGACGACGGCCTGGACGGCGCATTGATCAGCCAGGTGGGTCTAGCCGCCTACGCCAACACCCGGCGGGCGCATGACAAGGCCAAGGCCGCCGGAATCTCGGTTCGCACCGCCGACGAGTGCCGCCGGGTCGGGTTCGCCGCCGTGGTGGCCGAGGAACTGGAGCGGCTGGCGGGGCTGGCGGACCGGATCTATGTCGATGTCGATATCGACGTGCTGGACCGCAGCCAGTGGCCCGCCTCGCCCGGCGCGCGGCCGGGAGGATGTTCGGTTCACGACCTGTTCGAGGCGACGCGACTGATCGGCGCGCATCCCAAGGTCAGAGCGGTGGATCTGACGGAATACGATCCATCGCTTGAGGTCGGAGATTTGAGCTCGCTGACGGTCGGGCGGTGGTTCTGCGAGCTGCTGGCGGGGTTTGAAGATCGATGATTTTGATTTCCGCTCATCCCGGCGAAAGCCGGGACCCAGTGTTTTTGTTTGAACGCCCGAGCCCGGGACACCGGGCGGTCTCAGATTCGCGATACCCGTCGCCCAAAGGACTGGGTCCCGGCTTTCGCCGGGATGAGCGGGCATGAGAATGGATTTGCTCATTACCGACTGCCGACTGGCGACCATGGCCGGTCCCGAGCCCTATGGCGCGGTAGACGACGGGGCGATCCTGATCGCCGACGGCCGTATCGTCTGGGTCGGGCCGTGCGCCGATCTGCCGGATCATCAGGCTGAGCGCACCGACCGGCTGGATGGCCGCTGGGTCACCCCTGGACTGATCGATTGTCATACCCACCTCGTATTCGGCGGCGACCGATCGGGGGAGTTCGAGCAACGCCTCCAGGGAGTGACCTATGAGGAGATGGCCCGCGCCGGCGGCGGCATCGTCTCCTCGGTCCGGGCGACCCGTGCGGCGTCGGAGGATGATCTGTTCGCCTCGGCGATGCGGCGCCTGGCGGGGCTGAAGGCCACGGGCGTGACCACGGTTGAGATCAAATCCGGTTATGGCTTGGACCGCGAGACCGAGTTGAAGATGCTGCGGGTCGCCCGGCGAATTGGCCGCGAGGGCGGGGTGCGAGTCCGCACCAGCTATCTGGGCCTGCACGCCGTGCCGCCGGAGCACCGCGAGGATCGAGCGCGCTACGTTGATCTTGCCATCGATGGCATCCTGCCCGCCGCCCACGCCGAGGGTCTGGTCGACGCCGTCGACGCCTATTGCGAACCCATCGCCTTCTCCGAAGCCGAGGTGGCGCGGCTGTTCGACCAGGCGCAGGCGCTGGGCCTGCCGGTCAAACTGCACGCCGACCAGTTGTCGGACGGCGGCGGCGCGGCCCTGGCGGCGCGCTATGGCGCCCTCTCGGCTGACCATATCGAGCATTCGACCGAGGCAGGGATCCGAGCGATGGCCGAGGCTGGAGTGGTCGCCGTCCTGCTGCCGGGCGCCTTTCTGATGCTGCGCGAGACCAAGCCGCCCCCAATCGAGGCGTTGCGAACGCAAGGGGTGGCCATGGCGGTGGCGACCGACTGCAACCCCGGCACCTCCCCGGTGACCTCGATGACCGCCGCGATCACCCTGGCCTGCGTACAGTTTCGCCTGACGCCCGAAGAGGCGCTGCGGGGCGCCACGATCGATGCCGCCCGGGCGCTGGGCCTGGCCGACGAAATCGGGACGATCGAATCGGGCAAGGCGGCCGATCTGGCGATCTGGGACATCGAGCGGCCCGCCGAACTGGCCTACTGGCTGGGCCAGCCCCTGCTGCACGCGCGCTATGTCGCGGGCGCGCAGGACGGATGAGGGGTCACCCCTTCGGATTGGTGCTCGCGACCATTTCCGCCAGGTTGAAGCCGATCCGGCGGGCCGGGCGGGCCTCGGGCTTCTTGCGAACGTCGAGCACGAGGTTGGCCTGGGTGTAGTGTTGGATCAGTCGCACCGACTTGCCGTCGGCGTTCTTGCCGAAGAACAGGATCAGGTCCGGTCCCCAGAAGCCGATGTCGTCGATCTGAAGCGTACCGTCGCCGGGCAGGCCGACTAGGCGGGCGCCCACCTCCTCGTCCTTGTCCAGGTTGGACTCAAACTCCTCGACCAGTTTGGACAGACGCACGAAGGTCCATTCCGCCGGGTTGTCGCGCATGCGGACCCCGTCGGTCAGGTTACGGTGTGACTCGGGCGAGGCGGCGGGCACCATGGGCTCCGGGCAGGGCGCGTCGCCGCAGTCCGAGAACATGGACGGATCAGCCTTGACAGGCGCGGGCTTGGCTTGGGTCATGACTGAGATTAACGCCTCCCGGGGCTCAGAACAGGCCCTGCCCCTTGGGCAGTTCCGAATAGCGATGCACCCGAACGGACATGATCAGGCCGAAGCCGATCATCAGGGTCATCATCGACGACCCCCCATACGACAACAGCGGCATGGGCACCCCCACCACCGGCGCCAGGCCCATGACCATGGCCCCGTTGATGAGGATGAACAGGGCGAAGCTGGCGGTGAAACCGGCCGCGGCTAGCCGGCCAAAGTGGCTGTAGCTGAGCGAGGCGATCCTTAGCGAGATCAACACGATGGCGGCATAGGCCAGCAGGATCGAAAAGGCGCCCACGAAGCCGAACTCTTCAGACAGAGCCGCGAAGATGAAATCAGTGTGCCGTTCGGGCAGGAACTCCAGCTGACTCTGGCTGCCCAGTCCAAAGCCGCGCCCCAGCACCCCCCCCGATCCCAGGGCGATCTTTGACTGGATGATGTTGTAACCCGCGCCGGCTGGGTCCGCCTCGGGGTCCAGGAAGGTGAGGACCCGATTGCGCTGGTAGTCGTGCATGACGAACATGACGAAGGGCGGAACGATGGCGACCACGGCGAGGATAGCGCTCGCGATGAGGCGCCAGCTGAGCCCGGCCAGGAACATGATCGTGGCGCCGGTCAGAGCGATCATCATGGCCGAGCCGAGGTCCGGTTGGAACGCCACCAGGACGAAGGGCACGCCGGTCAATGTGATGGGAATGATCAGCTTCCAGGACAAACGCGCGTCCTGGGCGGACTGGGCATGATACCAACGGGCCAGGGCGAGGACGAGGCCGAACTTGACGAACTCGGCCGGCTGCAGGCGGATAATCCCGAGGTTCAGCCAGTTGGTCGCACCGCCGGCCTGATAGCCCAAGGGCGTGAACTCGACCATCAACACCAGGATCAGGAACACGGCGTAGAGCGGATAGGCCGCCCGAAACCACCATTTCAGATCGACCATGGCGACGGCCAGCATCACCACCGTCATAACGGCCAGGCGGACCAGGTGATCGGCGGCCCAGGGCTGCCAGCCGCCGCCGACCGAATACAGCATCAACGCGCCGGTTCCGCCGACCACCAGCAGCAACACCACCAGGCGCCAGTCGATCTCGGTGATCTTTTCCGAGAGCCGGTCCCGCTGGCCCGGCCGGGTCAGGGCCGAGGCGGTCATCCGCGCTGCTCCTCCAGATGAGGTCTCGGTCCGGAGGTCGCCCGCGGCGCGACGGCCTCGGGCGCGGTCGGCGCGCCCAGGTCGGGGACGTCGTGGGCGCCGGGATCCTCGCTTTCGACGAAGCCGTTGCGCTCGATCCGCTGACGGATCTCGGGATCCTTCAACAGGGTGACGCGCATCACCTCCCGCGCCCGGGGCGCAGCGGCCGTGCCGCCGCCCATGCCGCCGTGTTGAACGATCACCGACATGGCGTAGCGGGGATTGTCGATGGGCGCATAAGCAATGAACAGGTTGTGGTCCTTCATGGCCCAGGGCTGGCCGGCGCCCCTTCGCGACCCAGCGCCATAGTTTCTGACCTGAGCCGTGCCGGTCTTGCCGGCCATGCGCACGGCGCCGAGGCCGAGCTGGCTGTTGCGGAAGGCGGTCCCGCCCGCCTCCGTCACCGCGTTCATGCCGTCCTGCAGCACCCCGATCATGTCGGGGGGGAAGGACAAGGGCGCGAAAATCGGAGCGGGGCGTTCCACCCCGCCTACCGACTTGATCAAACGGGGAGCGACCATCTGGCGGCCGTTCGCCATTCGCGCGGTGAAAACGGCGAGTTGCAGCGCATTGACGTTCAGCGCCCCCTGGCCGATCCCGAAGCTGGGGTTCTCGCCCGGATACCAGTTGGGGTCCCCTCGAACGGGATTTCGGCGTCGCCAGGCGCGGTCGGGCACCAGCCCCGCCCTCTGGCCGCCAATGCCGATGTCGAACTCTTGGCCGAAGCCGAACTGGCGCGCCGCCTCGGCTATGGGGTCAGGCCCCATCTCCACCGCCAGGGTCATGAAATAGACGTTGCAGGAATTCTTGATCGCAGCCCGCATGTCCTGAGCGCCATGGCGCGCGTGACAGGCGAAGCGCCGCCCCAGATAATAGCCACCCGAGCAATGGATCACCCGGTCGGGATTGGCGCCGCGCAGCATGGCGGCCATCCCCACCACCGGCTTGAAGGTCGAGCCGGGCGCGTAGGTGCCGGTGGTGGCCTTGTCGAGCAGCGGCCGGCGCTCATAGTCGGCCCAGGCCCGGTAGACGGAACTGGGGACCCCCGAAACGAACAGGTTTGGGTCAAAAGCCGGCGCAGAGGACATGCACAGGATGTCGCCGTTCCTGACATCCAACACCACACAGGCCCCGGATTCCTCGCCGAACACCTCCAGCGCGCGCTTTTGAATGTCGGCATCCAGAGTCAGGACCACGTCCTTGCCCGGCACGGCCGCGCGCGAGCCTGCGGCGTCCTCGGCCACGACCCGCCCCCTGGCGTCGACCTCGACGCGATTGCCTCCTGCCTCGCCTCTCAGCGCGGCGTCGAGAGCTCGCTCTACCCCCATGCGTCCGATCCGGAAGCTGGGATTGTAGAGAATCTGGGGCACGGTCTCGCCGCGCTCGCGCATGGCCGCCACATCCTCTGCCGAGACCTTGGCCACATAGCCGACCACGTGGGCAAAGGCGCCGCCGTGCGGGTAGTAGCGGGCCTCGTTCATATCGGCCATGACGCCCGGAAGTTCGTTGGCGTGCAGATTGACCTTTGAAAATTCCTCCCAGGTCAGGTCCGACTTGACCGGAACGGGATTGAAGCGGGGCGCGGCGTTCACCTCGCGGATGATGGTCCGGCGGCGCTCCAGGGTGTCTGGAAAGAGTTGGCCGACATAATCCAGCGTCTGATCCAGATCCTTGACCTCGTCGCGCACGATCAGAATCCGAAAGCTGGGCCGGTTGCCGGCCAGAACCACGCCGTCCCGGTCCAGGATTCGCCCACGCGGCGGCGGCACCAGACGGAAGTTGAACTGATTGTTGGCGGCCAGGGTGGAATACTCAGCCGCCTGGACCACCTGAATCTGGCCCAGTCGCGTGCCCAGAGCCAGCACGCCGATCGCGGTCGCCCCCCCCACCAGAAGCGTGCGACGCAAAAAGGATCCCTGACGCTCGTTGGCGTCCGAGAAGAAGATCGAGGGTTCCTTGTTCTGGTTCATCGAAACGCTCTCAACGGAAGCCCATGTCAGCGTCGTCGAACCGGCGAACCAGCCAGTCGGCGGCCGGGAACAGTAGCAGTGTCGGGACGATCTGCCACAACACAGGCAGGAAGGCCGGGCCGGCGCCTACATCCAGTCTGAGCGTCCAATAGGCCACGAAGAAGGCGATCAGAACCGCGCCGGTAAACCAGAAGAACAAGATGCGCGTGTCCTGTCCTGCGAGCAGACTGCGTGAGAACAGCACCAGACCATAAACTACCGTCAGGGCGAGAGGCCACAAGCCCAGCGTTCCGCCCCAGAACAGATCCAGGAACACCCCGAGACCGAACAGGGCCACAGGCGCCAGTATCGAAGGTCGGATCAGCGGCCAGGCGAAGGCCAAGATCAGAGGCGCCACCGGCTCGGGCAGTCGCCATCCCCAGAAGCGCAACGGAATGGCCAGGACGACGGTCACAACCAAGACCGCCAGGGTCGGCAGCAACAGCCACTGGACGGCGCTAAAGGCCCGCGGTCCCCTGACACGCCTCACGCCCCGGCGTCCTCGGCCGGCCCGGGCGCACGCGCCCGGCCAGGAAGGATTTCCGCTGGACTCGCAGCAGCGGCGGCCTGACGTTCTGCCTCGCGCCGCGCTTCTTCCTGTATGCGAGCGCGCAGGATGGCTTCCTCGCGTTGGCGAGCGGCTATTTGTTCCTGGGCCAGGCGGCGGTTGGCCGCGTCGGTGATGGCGGCCGCGACCTCGGGGCTCGGCGCCGGTGCGGTGTTCAGACCCGCCAGCGGCTCGGCGTTCAACTGACCCGGGTCGACGAGCTGCGCGAAGTCTCGAAACAGAAGCACCTTGACCACATCGATTGGATTACGGTCCGAAAACAGCTTGACCCGCCAGGCGCCATCCAGGCCCTGAGCCGCAATGCCCACCGGCACGCCGCGGGGGAGGCCGCCGCCGTCGCCCGACGTGACAATTCGATCCCCCGCTTGCAGGGCGTCGTCGCCCCGCACGAAGTTCAGCCGGGGATGCTCCGAAGCGTCCCCCGCAAGCAGCGCGCGAGCGTTGGTCCGCTCGACCATCACCGGCACCCGGCTGGCGACATCGGTGACCAGCAACAGGCGCGACGCGATGGGCGCCACGCCGACGACGCGGCCAACCAAGCCGTCCTGGCTGACCACGGGATTGCCGACACGGACCGCCTTGTCGGCGCCGGCGTTGATCAGACGCGCCCGGGCGAAGGGGCCGCGCGAATCGGCGACCACTCGGGCCGCCACGGTCGGCACTGGCGGTTCTGGCTGCACACCGAGAAGCGCCTCGTAGCGAGCGTTGAGACTGGCGAGGGCGCGAGCCTGATCGCGCCAGCCCTCCAGTTGCGCGACCTCGGCGCGTAGTCGGCGGTTGTCGGACACAGCGCCGAAATAGCCGCCGATCCCATCGCCCGCCTGTCGCAGCCAGCGACCGGGCAGCGACAGAACGCCGCCGACGGGCGCAGCCAAGGTATCCATCCCCTGGCGAGCGGGGCCATAGGCTGACTGATCCAGAGTTTCGCGGCGGTCTGCGAACAACAGGAACAGCGCCGCGATGAGGGCGACGAGCACCGCCACGGCCGCCGTCCAAGCCACCGGGACCTTCAGCTTCTCGAACGGTCCGTCGCGAAACGCCACGGCGCGCCTTCCTGCAAAATGGGCCTTGAAGGGGGACGGCCGGGGCCCGTCCAGGTCGCGAACCTAACCCAGATATCGGTTCACGCGCACCCCAGAGCTTCGAAAACTCCGCGAGGATCAGGTCGTCAGAGCGTGGCTTCCAGCACGCCCTTCATCCAGCGCGGATGTTCCAGCACGCGGCCGCAGCCGACTGCCACGCACGACAGCGGGTCGTCCGCCACGGAGACCGGCAAGCCGGTATGGTCACGGATTTCCGTGTCCAGTCCGCGCAAAAGGGCGCCGCCGCCTGTCAGCATGATCCCCTTGTCGGCGATGTCGGCCGCCAGTTCGGGCGGGGTGGCCTCCAGCGCGACCTTGACCGCCTCGACGATCTGCACCACCGGCTCGGACAGAGCCTCTGCCGCCTGGCGCTCGGAGATGCGCACCTCGCGCGGAACGCCTTGCATCAAGTCGCGACCCTTGACCTCGATGAACAGACCTTCGCCATCCGGCGGCATGCGGGCGGTGCCGATGTCCTTCTTGATCCGCTCGGCGGTGGTCTCGCCGATCAGCAGGTTATGATTGCGGCGCATGTAGCTGATGATGGAATCGTCCATCTTGTCGCCGCCGACACGCACGCTGCGCGAATAGACGATGCCCGACAGGCTGAGGACGGCCACTTCAGTGGTGCCGCCGCCAATATCGACGACCATGGAGCCCTGCGGCTCGTGGATCGGCAGGCCGGCGCCGATGGCGGCGGCCATGGGCTCGTGGATCAGACCGACGCGGCGGGCCCCCGCGTTCAAGCAGGAATCGTTGATGGCGCGGCGCTCAACCGCTGTGGCGCCCGAGGGCACGCACACGATCACCTTGGGGTTCACGAAGCCCTTGCGGTTGTGAACCTTGCGGATGAAATATTTGATCATCTCCTCGGCGACTTCGAAGTCGGCGATGACCCCGTCACGCATCGGCCGAATGGCCTCGATATGGCCCGGCGTGCGGCCCAGCATCTGCTTGGCCTCGATACCGACGGCGTGAACCACCTTGCGGCCGCCGACGTTGCGCAGAGCCACCACCGAGGGCTCGTTCAGAACGATGCCCTTGCCCTTTTGATAGATCAGGCAGTTGGCGGTGCCCAGGTCGATGGCGATGTCGTTGGAGATCACGCCAAATAGCGAAGGGAGCATGGGGGTCGATACCGTATTCGGGAGGCCAGATGCGGAGCGGTCAGCCGACCCCAGCAACGCCCCCACGATGCGGGACGCCCCCGAGGAGCGCCCGGCGACCTGATCGTGATCACTGCGACCGACTGTCGCCGGTTTGCCCGTCCCTGCCCTGCATGGCAAGCCGCAAAAGCCCCAGTCGACCCGTTTCGGACGCTTACGTCATCTCGCGGTCCAGGTGAGGCCTGCTTCCCCGCGGTAAAGCCGCGCCGCCTGGGGCGAATGCACACCCTCGGGGGTTTGCAGAATCAGCGGCGGCAACAGAGTCACGAGAGCCTTGGAGGCTTTGCTGGCCCGCACCAAGACGCGCGTGGCGACCCGGTCCGGGCGGGCGTGGATCGCACAGATGCGGATATCGCCCATGGCGGGGCCCCAGCCGGCGAGGATGTCAGCCAGCCGGTCTGCACGATGAATGACGACAGCATGGCCGCCTTCTCGCACCGACCGTCTCAGATAGGCCAGCCAGGCGCCCAGCCCATCCTCAGCCATCCAGGCTTTCGACCGACTGGGGTCTGGCGGACGCATGGCCGTGGGGTCGTCGAAGAAGGGGGGATTGGCTACGGCCCAGTCGAAGCTCGCGCCCGGGGTCGGGCCCGGACGATCGGCGATGGCGCCCTGGACGACCTTGGCCCGGTCGGCGATGCCGTTCATCTCGAGATTTGCGCGGGCCAGGACGACGGCCGCCGGATCGCGCTCCAGGCCAGTCAAGGTGACGCCGGGCCACCGCACCGCGATCTGGCAAAGCACTGCGCCCGGCCCGCACCCCACGTCCAGCACCCGCTGGCCCGGCGCCGGCTGCACTGCGGCCGCCAGCAGCGCGGCATCCATACCGGCGCGATAGCCACGCGAGGCCTGACGCAGCCGCACCCGGCCTCCCAGCAGGGCATCCTCGCGCCAGTCGATGTCGCCCTCAGGCTTCATTACGTTTCGCTCTTACCCACCAATGTCGACCTCACCATTGTGCGTCGCCGCGCGCTGGGGCAAGGAGCGCCGAGTTCCGTTTTGCATGGACTGTCGCTTGCCGCTCGCCCCCCACCCAGGTCTGGAGGTCCGTCCCGCGGGCGACGTCGAGGCCCTGATCCGCCTCGCCGCCGAGGACATGGTGCGCGTGGACGCCCTGATCGTGGAACGCATGCAATCGGACGTGCCGGTGATCCCGATGCTGGCCGAACACCTGGTGCAGGCCGGGGGCAAGCGGCTGCGTCCCCTGATCACCCTGGCCGCCGCCCGCAGCACGGGCGGCTCGATCGAGGCGCCCGTTCGCCTGGCCGCCGCTGTCGAGTTCATTCACACCGCCACTCTGCTGCACGACGACGTCGTGGACGGCTCGGAATTGCGTCGCGGCAAGGTGGCGGCGCACCTGATCTGGGGGGCCGCCTCCAGCGTGCTGGTGGGCGACTTCCTGTTCGCGCGCGCCTTCGAACTGATGGTTGAAACCGGTCAGATGCGCGCCCTGGGCGTTCTGGCGCGCGCCTCGGGGGTCATCTCCGAGGGCGAGGTCCTACAGCTGACCCGAGCTCACGACCTGAATCTGGATCAGGACACCTATCTCCAGATTATCCGCGCCAAGACCGCCGAGCTGTTCGCCGCCGCCGCCGAAACCGGAGCCATCGGGGCGGGCGCGAGCGAAACCCAAATCGAGGCTCTACGCGATTATGGGCTGAACCTCGGCCTCGCCTTCCAACTCGCCGACGACGCCCTGGATTACGGGGGCGAGACCGGGGCCCTGGGCAAGAACTCGGGTGACGACTTCGCCGAGGGCAAGGTCACCCTGCCCCTGTTGCTGGCGATCCGGCGGACGCCTGGCGAGACGGCCTTCTGGACCCGCACCCTGGAGCAGGGCAGGCGCGCCGAGGATGACTTTCACTGCGCCCGCCACCTGATTGTGGGTTCCGGCGCCCTGGCCGCCACCTTGGAAGCCGCCGGCCTCTACGCCGATGCGGCCAAGACCAGCCTTGCTCTCCTGCCTGACAGCGACTGGACGCGCGCGCTGGCTGATCTCGCCGACTTCGCGGTCAGCCGCGCAGCGTGACACCAGGCGACCGAGCAGAGGACGTTCAGCGAAGGCTCGCGCAGAACCGCTGGATGCGACTGCAGGCTTCCTTCAACACGTCCTCGCCGGTCGCGTAGCTGACGCGGAAATACGGGTTGAGCCCAAAGGCGGAGCCCTGAACCACGGCCACACCCTCGGCGTTCAACAGCTCGGCGGCGAAGTCGTCGTCGCTTTCGATCATCACGCCACCTGGTGTCTTCTTCCCAATCAGAGCCTCGATCGAGGGATAGACATAGAAGGCCCCTTGCGGCGTGGCGCAGCGCACGCCCTCGGCCGCATTGAGCATCGTCACCACCAGGTCGCGACGCTGCCGGAAACGCTCGGCGCGCTCGGCGAGGAAGGCCTGGGGGCCGTTCAGCGCCTCGACGGCCGCCCACTGGCTGATGGAAGAGGGATTGGACGTGGTCTGGCCGGCCACCTTGCGCATCAGGTCAATCAGAGGCGTGGGTCCGCCCGCATAGCCGATGCGCCAGCCGGTCATGGCGTAGGCCTTGGACACGCCGTTCACCGTCAACGTCCGGTCGATCAGGTCGGGCGCCGCCTGGGCCAGGGTGACGAAGTCGAAATCGCCATAGATCAAGTGCTCGTACATGTCATCGGTCAGCACCCAAACCTGCGGATGACGCCGCAACACCTCGGCCAGGGCCTCCAACTCCTCCCGCGAATAGGCGGCGCCCGTGGGATTGGATGGCGAATTGAGGATCAGCCAGCGAGTCCGGTCGGTGATCGCACCCCCCAGAGCCTCCGGCCTCAACTTGAACCCGTCCGCTTCGTGCCCCACCACCACCTTGGGCTCGCCGCCGGCCAGCAGCACCATGTCGGGATAGCTGACCCAATAGGGGGCCGGCACGATCACCTCGTCGCCCGGCGAGAGGGTGGCCACCAGAGCGTTGTAGATCACCGCCTTCCCGCCGGGCGCGACATGGACCTGGCTGGGATTGTAGATCAGGCCATTCTCTCGCTCGAACTTGGCGGAGATCGCCGCCTTCAGCTCGGGTAGGCCGTCCACGTCGGTGTATTTGGTCTCGCCGCGCCAGATGGCGTCGATGGCGGCGTCCTTGATGTTCTGTGGCGTGTCGAAGTCCGGCTCTCCGGCCCCCAGCCCGATGACGTCGCGGCCCTCGCGCTTGAGCTCGCGGGCCCGAGCGGTCACAGCCAGGGTGGCCGACGGCTTGACGCGAGAAAGGGCGGCGGATTGCAGGGTCATGGGCAGGTCTCGATCCTCGGTGCGCCTTGTTTAGGGGCGCGCCGAAGCTGGCGCAAACGGGCTCCCAGTCATCCGCGGTTCATGTTCGCAGGCGCACAGTGAAGCTGCCATCCCGCCACCGTGTTCGAGGTTCGCCATGCGTCGTCTGATCGCCATTGCCGCTTTCGCTGCGGCTTTCGCCATGGCGGGAGCTGTCCAGGCCGGGTCCCCGGAGGTGACGGTCACCCTAAGCCCTGACCTGGCGCGGCAAGCCGACCGAACCCTGGGCGTCCGCGAGCTCGAACAACGCGCCGTCGAACTGGTCCAGGTCGTTCGCCGCCAGCTGGAACGTCAGGGCGCTCTGGAAGGCTCGACCGTTCGGCTGGTCCTGACCGACGTCAAGCCGAACCGTCCCACCTTCCATCAACTCCGGGATCGACCCGGACTGTCGATGCACAGCATCTCCATCGGCGGCGCCGCCATCGAGGGCGAGGTCATCGACGCTCAAGGCCAGAGCCGTCGCGTGGCCTACGATTATTTCTCTCCCGCGATCGACTGGGTCATCGGCGGCTCAACCTGGCAGGACGCCGACCGCGCTTTTGACACGTTCGCCCGCCGCTTGGCCGACGGGCGACTCTAGCCGTCGGTCGCGAGCTCTCGGACCCGGGACCATGACGCCTCGACCGCCGCTTTCGTGATCCGAAGCAACCCTTCGGCTTCGAGGGCCGCTAGGCCTGCGCGGGTCGTGCCGCCCGGTGAGGCGACTTCATCAATCAGATGCTCAATCGACCGCCCATCCGTCTCGACAGTGGCGGCGGCGGATATCAGCGTGGCGCGGGCCAGCTCCGCGGCGGTCTCGGGCGGCAGGCCCGCTTCCGCCCCAGCCGTGGCAAGGCTCTGGGCGAAGGCGAAGACATAGGCCTGACCCGATCCAGACATCGCGGTCGCCAGGTCAAGTTCCGCTTCGCTCTTCACCCGGACGACCCGCGCAACACAGGAGAATAGAGCGTCGACCAGACGGGCGTCGTCGCCATCGGCCCACCAGGCGGCCGCGCCGCGCCGCGCCGCGATTCCGGTGGTCGGCATGAAGCGTATGATGCGCCAGCCCGGCAGGGCCGAAGCCATCTCCCGAGCCCTCACTCCAGCCATGAGCGAGACCAGCACGCCCGGCGCCCGCTCCGCCAGCGGCGCGGCGGCCTCTCGCCACACTGCGGGTTTGACCCCCAGCACGACGATGCCGGCCTCGACCTCGTTCGGATCACGCACCAGCCGCACGCCGACCTCGGCGGCGGCCCGCGCGGTGTCGGACAAGGAGCGGTGGGCGATGGCCAGGCGGGCGGGGTCGACCCCGGCGTCAAGCCATCCTCGCACGAGGGCCGAACCCAGGCGTCCACAGCCGATCAGGAGCGTCTCAGGAAACATGGCGAGCATTCTATCCGCCACTACCCGCCATGGCGAGCGCCGTCGAAGTCAGGCGTTGCCCTTTGTCTCGAACAGGCAGGCGTCGATGGCGTCGGATGCGTTGGCGGACCCGCGCAGCATGAAATCAAAGGCCGGGTAGAAGCGATCCACCGCATCCACCGCCGCGTCGATCATCGACGCCGCCTGGGCCAGCGTCGGCCGCTCGCCGTGAGGCAAGGCCAGCGCATGACGGAAGACGATCTCGCCGTCCTCGGCCCAGACCTCGAAATGCCCCATCCAGACCTTCTGATTGATCATCGAGGCCAGTTCGCAGGCGGCCGGGCGGCGGTCCTTCTCCGCCTGGAGGTCAAGCGAACAGCACAGCTGCAGACAGTCACCCTCGGGTCGCCAAGCGAACCACAGCTCATAGTCCTTCCAGTCCCCGGCAAGGGCAAAGGCCAAGTCTCCGTCCTCGGTACGGTCGAAGGGAAGGTTTTCGGCGGTCAGGACGTTCTCAACCACCTCGAGAGGGTCGAAGGGCAGGTCCATCTCGTCGTGGGCGGTGTTCATCAAGCGCTCTCCGGGCGCGACTCACGCCCTGTCGGGAGACGGTAGGCTTGTTCGCGGATTCGGCTCAACCACCTGCGTCCTGAGGGGGAACGTCGGATGTGGATGCTCGCGCGCGGGGCGACCGCGCGGGGGCCTTCGCAGCCTTTCGTTCGGCGATCTCGGCGCGCAGAGCCGCGACCTCGGCCTTCAGCGCCTCGAACTCGTCGCGGCGGATCAGGTCCAACTCGGCGGCCATGCGGTCGGTCTGGGCGCGAAAGGCAGACTTGGCCTCTTCCCCGGCCGCTTGGGCCAGGCCCATGGCCCCGGTGGTCAGCTTGGACACCTCGTCCAGGAAGGGATTGCGGGTCTGCATGGCGGTCTCCACGGCCCACGCGGCCGGGGCAGCGTCGGGCCGACAGGGTTAACGGATAATTGACGCCAGGCGGGCGCCCTGCTCGTCCCTGCCTCAGCGGGCCTTGCCGATCAAGCCGCCCAGCGCATCCAGATAGGCCGAGAAGGCGGCCCGGCCCTCAGACGTGATCGAGATGCGTGTCAGGGGCTTGTTGTTCACGAAGCTCTTGTCGATGGCGACATATCCAGCCTCGTCCAGCTTCTTGAGGTGGACCGACAGATTGCCCTGGGTGGCTTCCAGCGCCATTTTCAACTCCGTGAAGTCGGCGACACCGGCGTCGGCCAGATAGACCATGATCCCCAGCCTCATGCGGCCGTGGATGACCTCGTCGATCCTGCCGAGGTCGGCCAGCCCCATGTTTCAGCGCGCCTTGGCCTGGGCATCGCGGAACATGATCCAGCCCGGCAGCGCGAACAGCAGGAACAGGGCGGAGGTGCAGACGAGGAGGTAGTAGAATGGCTCGCGCACCAGGACACCCAGGGCGACAGCCGTGACCCAGCCCCCAAGGGCGGCGGCCAGCATCCAGCCCTTCTTTCGGATCGACCAGGCCAGATGCCAGGCGGCGGCCTGCAACGCGAACACAATGGCCGCGTAGTAGAGCCAGACGCCGAAATCGCCGTCCCGAATCGCCCCCACGCCGAAGATGATGATTACTGCCGCGTTCGCCATGCCGGCGCTGCTGAAGGCTGCGTTCAAGGCCCGGCCCGCCGTCGGGCCCCGATTCGTAACGCCGTCCCTGCGGTCTTTCAGGATGGCCCACGTCAGCACGCTCAGGAAGGCGGCGGTGACTGCCACGACAAAGGCGAGGTTCGCCACGTCCGGCCAACGGATCAGGCCGGCGATCTGTCCCAGATGGAACAGGCACTGCAGCCCGTACAGAAGCCCACCCGCAAGATAGCAGATGGCCAGAGTCAGGCTGGGCCGCCCGCCGCCTTCCACGATCGCGCGCATGAAGGCGAGGTCGTCCTCGGGGGAATGCAGGCGGGGTCTGGCGGGCATGGCGCGACTCTGTTCGGTCCGGCTCGTCCATCGGGTGGACGAGCCGGCGGGGGTTGGCAAGCTATTCGGCGGGAACGACGCCGGGCGCGGGCGCGCGACGCCAGGGCACGCGGCGCCCATTCAACCAACGCCCCATGAACCCATGGCGGATCAGCAGTTCGTAGGACGCCAGGCTGATGGCGAAGACGCCCAACGACACCCCGGCCAGCTTCAGCCACCACGGGCCGGGCCAGTCCTGCACCCAGACCTGGGTCAGCATGACCAGCGGCAGGTGGACGATGTAGATCCAGTAGGAGGCGTCGGCGAGATAGCGCCGGACCGGGCTGTGACCCGCCAGGAACTTCAGGCACAGGCTCATGGCCGCGAAGGCAGACGACCAGACGGCCAGGGCCACAGCGGCGGCGGCGATCGCCTTGTCCTGGGTCGGCTCGAGCATGGGCGCGATGCGCGGTCCTCCGGCCAGCAGATAGGCGGCTACGCCCGAGGCGACGGCCAGCGTCAGGAACACCGGCGACCAGGCGGCGATGCGGTCCAGGAGATCGCGGCGGCGGTCGATCAGGAAGCCGACGCCGAAGGCCAGTCCGAAACCGACCAGGGCGGCGGTGTCCGGGATCACGCCCTCGTCCGGCGTCGGCACGGCGAAGAAGGCGATCCACTTCGGGTCCAGCCAGAAGGCCAAGGCCAGGGGCGCGGCCAGCACGACCGGCGTCCACGGGCCGATCAACGCGCCGGTCATGCGATCGACCGTCCGACCCCACCGGCCGTCGCGGTCCAGCGCCGCGAACGGCGCGCGCAGGATCACGGCCGCGGCGCAGAACAGGGTCAGCACCCACAGGAACCACAGATGGGTCAGCGGAAAGTTGGTCCAGTCATAGGTCGGTCGAGGCGGCGGCGGGGCGCCCGGCGTCACCAGCCCCTGCACATGGGCGTTCCAGATCAGGGCGGTGACGATCCCCACCATGACTGGCAGCCAGAAGACGACCAGCGGCCCGGTGATCCTCGAGGTCCGGTTCCTGGCGAAGCCCAGCCACCCTTTCCGGGCCAGCATCATGTGGGCGAACAGGCCGGCGATCAGGAAGAAGGCGGTCATGCGGAACAGGTGGATGGCGAAGAACAGCCAGGCCGCCCCGATCGCCCGGCTCTCGTCGGCCACGATCCATATCTGCTGCGGAAAGAAGGACAGGCTGGCGTGCAGGACCACGCCGAGCAAAAGAGCGCCGGCGCGCAGGGCGTCGAGGCCGTGCAGGCGCTCGCTGGAATGGCGTTCTGAAACGGACACGGCGCAACCTCCCGGGTGAGAGGTGGCGGATATCATAGACGTGTTTGTGTTGTAAACTTGTTTCCACAAAGAAGCCCCGCAAGCGCCCGGCTTGCGGGGCTCAGGGGGGGGGTCAGTGGACCGTCGGCTGCTCCACCGTTACACCGTCGGACACCGGGGTCACCGGCACGGCGACCGAGGGGCCGGCGTTGGGGAAGTTGCTCTCGTCGCGGTTGGGGGCGACGCCCTTTTCCAAGAGGTCTTTGATCTCCTCGCCCGACAGGGTCTCGTATTCGAGCAGGGCCTGGGCCAGTTTCTCGAGATCATCGGCCTTTTCAGTCAGGATCTTGCGGGCCTCGTCCCAGCCCGAGGTGACCAGCCGCTTGACCTCGTTATCTATGATGCGGGCGGTCTCCTCGGAGACATTCTGGCTGCGCGCCACCGAGTGGCCCAGGAAGACCTCCTGCTCGTTTTCGCCGTACGCCACGGTCCCCAGGACGTCGGAGAAGCCCCACTGGGTCACCATGCGACGCGCCAGCTTGGAAGCCTGCTGGATGTCGGATGAAGCGCCCGAGGTGATGTTTTCCTTGCCGAAGATCAGCTCCTCGGCCACCCGCCCGCCGGCCATGATGGCGATACGGTCGACCATCTGCTGATATTTCATCGAATAGCGATCGCCCTCGGGCAGCTGCATGACCATGCCCAGGGCCTGGCCGCGCGGCACGATGGTCGCCTTGTGCACCGGGTCGGCCATCTTCACGTTCATGGCGACGACGGCGT
>CAZITK010000013.1:0-19411 GCA_964542145.1 uncultured Brevundimonas sp. | reverse complement strand
CTCACCCCATGCGCCGCACCAGCCGGCCGTAGTCCTCCATGAGCCCCAGGCTCAGGTCCGCGGGGGTGAAGCGGTACTCGCCGATCTGCGACACCGGGGTCACCTCCGCCGCCGTCCCGGTCAGGAAGCATTCGTGAAATCCGGACAGCTCCTCGGGTCGAATGTCGCGAACCTTGACCTCGACGCCTCTGGCGTGGGCCATCTCGATCACCGTGCGGCGGGTGATGCCGTCCAGGATGGAGTCCACGGTCGGCGTGTGGATCACGCCGTCCTGCACGAAAAAGACATTGGCGCCCGTCGCCTCGGCCACATAGCCGCGCCAGTCCAGCATCATGGCGTCGGCGTATCCGTTCCGCTCGGCGGCCATCTTGGACATCGTGCAGATCATGTAGAGGCCGGCCGCCTTGGCCGCCGAGGGCGCGGTCATCGGGTCGGGCCGACGCCAGCGCGCCCACTCCAGCCGGATGCCCCGGGCCTTGGTCTGAGGATCGAAATAGCTGGGCCAGTCCCACACCGCGATAGCCACGTGCACCCGGCCGCCCTTGGCCGAGACACTGACCTGTTCCGGGCCGCGATAGGCGAGCGGCCGAACATAGCAGTCTGACAGGCCCATCCGGTCGCATGTGTCCTTGCAGGCCTCGTCAATCTCGGCGACCGTATAGGGCAGCTCGAAATCAAGCAGATTGGCCGAGCGGTGAAGGCGTTCGGAATGTTCGGTCAGCTTGAAGATTTCGCCGCCGTACATACGCTCGCCTTCGAAGACCGAACTGCCGTAATGAAGAGCGTGGGTCAGGACGTGGGTTGTCGCCTCGCGCCAGGGAACGAAGTCGCCGTCCATCCAGATCCAGCCGTCGCGATCATCGAAGGGAACAAACGCCATTGACGCTTCTCTCCAGCCCTGGCCTCCGAAAATCTCTGCGGCCAAGCCTGACGGTTAGATCGACGCATACCCTTCACGTCAACATGGGGGTTGGTCACGCATGAGCGATGCGCGCGCCCCCTATCGTTCCTCTGGCCGCTCGGGGCTCATCGCGGCGCCGGGCCCGGCGCGTCACCTTCTGATCGTCGATGACGACGACCGCATTCGCGAGCTGCTGAAGGAGTATCTGACCCGCGAAGGCTATCGCACCACCGGAGCCGCGCACGCCGACGCGGCGAAGCGTCTGCTCGAACTACTCGAATTCGACCTGATCGTGCTGGATGTGATGATGCCGGGCGAAAGCGGCTTCGACCTGACCAGCTGGGTTCGCGCCAAGGCCGAGACCTCACGCACCCCGGTCCTGCTCCTGACGGCCAGGGGCGACCCCGACGACCGCATCGAGGGACTGTCTCGGGGCGCCGATGACTACATGGCCAAGCCCTTTGATCCCCGCGAACTGTCCCTGCGTATCGAGGCGATCCTGCGCCGGACCGGCGGCAAGCCCCTGGTGGCCAAGGAAGTCCGCCTCGGGCCGGCGGTGTTCGATCTGGAGCGGCTGGAACTCAGCCGCGACGGCGCCCCCCTGCGCCTGACCGAGGCCGAAGGTCAGCTGCTCAGGACCCTGGCGCTCAACGCCCATACGGCGGTGGAACGCATGGCCCTGGCGTCCGACACCGCCGACATCACCGGCCGCGCCGTCGATGTGCAGGTCACCCGCCTGCGCCGCAAGCTGGAGGCCGATCCCAAGAACCCGCGCTATCTGCAGACGGTGCGCGGCGTCGGCTATATGCTGGCGCCCGACTGAGATGCGTTGGATCGCGCCGCGCGTCCTGGGGCGGTTCGTCAAACGCAGGCTGCCGACCAGCCTGTGGGGCCGGTCTCTGCTGATCATCATCCTGCCGGTCTTTCTGATGCAGGTCGCGGTGACCTGGGCCTTCTTCGACGCCCATTGGCGCACGGTGACAGCGCGCCTGTCGGACGGGCTGGCCGGCGATATCGCCTGGATCGTGGCCAGCTATGAGGACGACCCGACGCCAGAGAATCTGGCCGTGATCGCCGCCCGCGCCGAGCGCAACATGCAGCTGTCCGTGGCCCTCCAGCCGGGCCGAGACCTGCCCCAGGGAATCGACCGCGGCCTGTTCGGCGTGGTCGATCGCACGCTGGAGGCGGCGCTTGCCACGCGCCTGGACGACCCCTTCTGGTTCAACACCACCCGCTATCCCGCCTATGTCGACATCCAGGTTCGCACCCCCCGGGGAGCGCTCAAGATCATCGCCCCGCGCGAGCGGGCGGTGGCGACCCAGGCCCACATCTTCGTCCTGTGGCTGGCGGGGGCGACCTTCCTGCTGATGTCGGTGGCCATTCTTTTCATCCGCAACCAGGTCCGGGCCATCGAACGCCTGTCCGAGGCGGCCGAGGACTTCGGGCGCGGCATCGACAGCCCGCGCTTCAAGCCCCACGGCGCGAGAGAGGTCCGCGCCGCGGCCCGCGCCTTCCTGGAGATGCGCGACCGCATCCAGCGTCATATCGACCAACGCACCGCCCTGCTCGCCTCGGTCAGCCACGACCTGCGCACCCCCCTGACCCGCCTGCGCCTGGAACTGGCTTTGTCGGAACCCGGCGGCCGGGCCGAAGCGATGCGGCGCGACGTCGACGAGATGGAGCATATGATCGACGAATACCTCGCCTTCGCCCGAGGCGAGGCCGGCGAGGAGAGCCAGGAAGTCGATCTTGCCGAACTGCTGGAGGCCATCGCCGCCGATGTCCGTCGGCTCGACGTTCGGGTCGAGACGGACGTGGACAGCCCTCTGACCGTCGGAGTTCGCTCCATGGCCCTGCGCCGCGCCTTGATGAATCTCGCGGGCAACGCCGCTGATCACGGCGCCGCGATCCGCCTGGGCGCCCGACGGCTGGAGACCGGCGAGGTCGAGATCAGCGTGGAGGACGACGGCCCGGGTATCCCCGAGCATCAGCGCGACGAGGCCTTGCAGCCCTTCTCTCGGCTCGACGAGGCCCGCAACCAGAACCGCAAGGGCGCGGGCCTTGGCCTGGCTATCGCCCGTGACGTGGCGCGCGGCCACGGGGGCGACATCGCGTTGGGCCAAAGCGACATGGGAGGGCTGAAGGCGACCATTCGCCTGCCTGGCTAAGCGGCGCCGGGGCGCCTAAATGTCGGGCCTGCCCACCCAGATCCGGAGCCTTCGATGCTGAAGCTGTATTACTCGCCCGGCGCCTGCGCCATGGCCTCGCACATCGCTCTGGAGGAGGCCGGAATGGATTACGACCTGGTCAAGATCGACCTGAAGAAGGGCGAGCAGCGTGCGCCCGAGTACCTGGCGATCAACCCCGCCGGCGTGACTCCGGCCCTTCAGACCAACGAGGGTGTGCTGACCGAGAACGCCGTCATCATGACGTGGGTGGTCAAGGACGCCCAGCCGGCGCTGATCCCGCCCCCGGGAAGCTTTGACCAGGCTCGTATGAACGCATTCAACGCTTTCCTGGGGTCTTCCCTTCACCCGGCCATCGGCCGAACCCTTTTCGCGCGCCCGCCGCTGGAGGGCGAAGCCCGCGAGGCCGCGCTTCAGCATGCAATGGCCAGGTATCAACTCGTTGAGGATCACTGGCTGGGCGGCGGCGACTGGCTGTTCGGCGATTACACCGTGTCGGACGGCTATCTCTCCGTGTTTAGCCGCTGGGCGCGCCAGGCGAATCTGCTCGACCGCGACCGCTTCCCCCGCTTGAACGCGCACCTCGACCGCGTTCAAGCCCGTCCGGCCGTCCAGCGCGTGCTGGAACAGGAAGGCTTGCAGGGGGTCTGATCGGGCGTTGCGATCCGCCGCCGCTCTGCTCGGAAGGGGCGGGGTCAAATTTCGGTCAGAGCGTCAGGCTGCACCGCTCGTGGATGGTCGGGCGCGACACCACCACCCGCGACACGCCCGGCCAGTCCGCCTTCAGTCGCTCCACGAACCACAGGCACAGATTCTCCAGGGTCGGCAGCTCCAGCCCAGCATGATCGTTGAGCAGGCCGTGATCCAGTTCGGCCGCCGCCGCCTTCAGATCCCGGTCCAGACGGCCCAGATCGGCGACCCAGCCGTTGCCGTCGAGCCGCTCGCCCCGGACCGACACTTCCACCTGGAAGGAATGGCCGTGCAGGCGGCGATAGGGACTGCCCTCCGCCTCATTCGGAAAGTGGTGAGCCGCATCGAAGGTGGCGGCCTTGGTGATCTCGAAGACAGGTCGGGTCATGGTCATGCGCGGCGTCAGCGGACGCCGATCAGCTTGTGGGTCTGGATGCTCAGCCGCCAGCGCGGATGTGAAAGGCAGTAGGCAAGCGCGGCGGCGGTGTTGGCGACGATCTCAGGCCCGTCCATCGGCTGCAGCCAGAAGCGCTCGAAATCCAGGCTTTCGAACCGCTCCGGCGGCGCCTTGGCCTGGGGGTAGACGAGCTTCAACTCCTGACCTTGGGTCTGGGCCACCGGCGCATCGGCCTTGGGACTGACGCAGACCCAGTCGATGCCGTCCGGCGCGGCGATCGTGCCATTGGTCTCCACCGCGATCTCGAAACCGCGCGCCTTCAGGGCGGCGATCAGGGGTGCGTCCAGTTGAAGCAGGGGCTCTCCTCCCGTGCAGACGACCAGGCGCGGGCTCCCCTCCCCGCCCCGCCACAACCCGGCGACCCTCTCTGCTAGGATCTCCGCGTTCGAGAATCGCCCGCCATCTGGCCCAGAGCCCACGAAATCGGTGTCGCAGAAGTCGCAGACCGCCCCGGCCCGATCCTGCTCGCGCCCGCTCCAAAGGTTGCAGCCCGAAAAGCGCAGGAAGACCGCCGGCCGCCCGGCCTGGCCGCCCTCGCCCTGTACGGTCAGGAAGATTTCCTTGACGGCGTAGCTCATCGCCCGGCCGCCCACTGCTCATAGCCCGCCGCCCGCAGGTCGCACGCCGGACACGCGCCGCAGCCGGCACCCCAGGCATGGGCCGAGCGGTCGCCGCGATAACAGGTGTGACTCTCCTCGACGATCAGTCTGACAAGGGCCTCGCCCCCGATCCGCTCCGCCAGCGCCCAGGTCTCGGCCTTCGTCAGCCGCATCAGAGGGGTCTCGACCATGATCGGCCGGTCCAGGCCCAGCACCAGGGCCCGCTGCATGGCCTCGATCGTGTCGGCGCGGCAGTCGGGATAGCCGGAAGAGTCGGTCTCGCACATGCCGCCGACCAGGGTGGCGATCCCGCGCCGGTCGCCCAGCGCCGCCGCCGCGACCAGAAACATCAGGTTGCGTCCGGGCACGAAGGTGGTCGGCAGGCCGTGTTCGTCCATCTCGATAGCCCTGTCTGCGGTCAGGGCGCTGTCGGCGATGCGGCCGTATCCGGTCAGGTCGATGACATGGTCTGGTCCCAGCCGACCGGTCCATCGAGGCAGGACCCGCGCCATGCCGCCCCGCACCGACAGCCGCGCCTGCATCTCAACCGCGTGGCGCTGGCCGTATTCGAATCCGACCGTCTCGACCCGCCCATATCGCTCAAGCGCCCATGCCAGGCAGGTGGCGCTGTCCTGCCCGCCCGAGAACAGCACGAGAGCGGCGCTTCCTGAAGGTTCGAGTTCGGCTTGGCTCATGACGACCCTGCGGTCGGCCGGACGGCCGCGCGCATGCGGAAGGAACGGGGTGGAATGAATGCGGCCGCCTCATACACCAAACCCTTCGTCGGGCCTAATCCCCATTTAACCCTTCCTAAAAACCCCGGTCTCTAGATGAGCATAAGTACCGGCTTTAGAGGGCGTATGCGGATGCCGATCATCGAGTCTTGCACCGAGAGGATCGAGCCCGTCGGGCCCGACGCTCGCGGGGCGGCCTTGCTGGCCCGTTTTCAGGACGAGCCCGGAACCCTCGCCATTCCCGTGGTGGACGACGGCCGACCGCTCGGCCTTGTGTCGCGCGACGCCCTGTTGCTGATGACGTCGCGTCCCTTCGGCCTGGCCCTGTGCCGCAAGCGGCCCGTCACCGATCTCATGGATGCCGAACCGGTCATCGTCGATTCGGGCATGGAGCTCCACAGTCTGCCGGCGTCCATGATCGAGGGTTCGGCTGCGAGCCTGCTGGGCGCCTTCATCATCACGCAGTCCGGCCGCTATTTCGGCGTCGCCAGCGGCGCCGCCTTGGTCCAGCTTCAGAACCGGGGCCTGCGTATGGCCCTGGACGCCCAGAAGGCCGCCCCTGCGCCGACCGATCTCCAGACCGATACCCATGCCGCCAATCGTACAGCCGCTTTCGTCGCGCGGCTGGGTCAGGCGCTGAGGAATCCCCTCAACGGGGTCGGCGCGGTGGCTGAACTTCTTCGCCGCCAGCGCCTGTCCGCTGGCGCCCAGGCCCATGTCCAGACGATCGTCGAATCCGCCGACGCCACGCTTCGCGTGCTGGAGAACGCCTTGGATCTCGCTCGCGCCGAAGCCGGCGACCTTGAGGTCAAGCCCGCGCCGTGCCCGCTTCGGCCATTGGTTGATCGGCTGCAGGACGACTGGCGCGGTCCCGCCGCTGCGGCCGACGTCAATCTGATGCTCAGCTACGAGGGCGACACCGACCTGATCGCGGAAATCGATGGTGGTCGCCTTGGTCAGGTCATGGACGCCCTCATCGCCAACGCGGTCGAACAGGCCCGCCACGGCGTCGTCGAGGCCAGCCTGTCCGCCCACCGCCAGGGCGAGGCCATCGTCCTGACCGCCCGGGTGCGCGACGACGGCGCCGACCCCGATCGCGCGGACGTCAGACTGCACGACGCACCCGATACCGCAGGTCTGGGACTGGCTTATGCCGATCGTATCGTGTCCGCACTGGGCGGCCGGCTCGAGATCGGTCGCAATCGCGGCCAGGGCGTGACCTTCCGCTTTTCATTGAAAGCGCCTGTCGCGGTCGCCGAAACCGACGAGGCGGTTTCGAACGTTTCCGAGATGGCGGGCCTCAGCCTGCCCGCCGCCCCCCATGTGCTGATCGTTGATGACAACGCAACGAACCGGGTGGTGGCCCAGGCCCTGTGTGAAATGTTCGGTTGCAGCTGCGAGACCGCGGAAGATGGCGAACAGGCGGTGGAGGCCGTGTCGCAGCGCCGCTTCGATGTCGTGCTCATGGACATCAAGATGCCTCGCATGGACGGCGTTCAGGCCACCCGCGCCATCCGCGCGCTGGAGGGCGAAGCCTCGACCGTGCCGATTATTGCTCTGACGGCCAACGCCGATCCGGATGACGCGCGTCGCTATATCGAGGCGGGGATGGCCGCCGTCGTTGAAAAGCCAATCAAGCCCGAACGGCTCCGCCTGGCCATGAATACGGCTCTCGCGGCCGAGCAATCCGAAGCCGAGGCCGCCGTCCGCGCGGCCTGAGTCGCGCGCCCGTTTCGTCTGGCCGCCCGACAGGTTAGACCCCGCCCATGATCGAGACCCTGCTGCCTCAGCTGGCCACGGCCGCGCCTCACACGCTGGCGCTCGGCTTCGACTTCGTACGGCTCGAACAGGATGGCGCGGTCGTTCTTCGAGCGCCCTATCGCGAGGCGTTCATCGGCGATCCGGCGACGGGGGTGCTGGCCGGCGGCCTGGCGACGGCTTTGCTGGACCATGTCGGCGGCCTTTCGGTCTGGACCGCGCTGAAGACATACGCTCCCATCGCCACCCTGGACATGCGCGTGGACTATATGCGGCCTGCGGAACCGGGGCTGGATCTGATGGCGCAGGCGCGGTGCTATCGACTGACACGCTCCATCGCCTTCGTGCGCGGCCTCGCCCACGACGGCGACCCTGACGATCCGGTCGCCACCATGCAGGCGGCCTATATCCTGTCCGACCCTGCACCCAAGGCTGAGCCGTGAGCGTGCTTGACGACATCCCTTACGCTCGATTTCTGGGCCTTCGGGCCGAGATGCTGAACGGGGTCCCTGTCGTGGTCATGCCGTTCAAGCCCCCGCTGATCGGCAATCCCCTGATCCCTGCCCTGCATGGGGGGGCCACGGCCGCCATGATGGAGCTGGCCGCCATAGACCGGCTCGCTGGACAGGCGCCGGGTGGACCCATTCCCAAGCCGATCAACGTCACCGTCGCCTATTTGCGCGTGGGCCGCGCTCAGACCACCTACGCCCAGGCTCGGATCAGCCGTGCGGGGCGTCGGGTAGCCAATGTTCTGGTCGAGGCCTGGCAGGACGAGCGCGACCAGCCCATCGCCGTCCTCACCGCTCACTTCATTTCACAGCCGTCGGACGGGCGATAGCCGCTCTCGATTTGGCTCAAACGGGCGGCCTGCCGCCCCTCCTGCTGCATCTCTCGAGAAGCGTTAAGATGAAACGCGCCCTGGTCGGCGCGCTAAACCTGCCCGCCCGGTCGCGTTAAGGTAAAGGGACTGTTAATCCAAATCGCCATGTGTTAGGGATGCATTCACCATTTGCTGGAGGGTACCCTAATGGACAAGGCTGAGATCATCGGCGGACTGGCCACCGAGCTTTATGCGAGCGAAGCGTCGATCGACGCCGCGATCGCCCAGGCGACGACGCTTATTCAGACTATGGTCGCCGCGCGCGCACCGCTGGGCGTCTCGGCCACGGCCGGCGCCGGCTCGCAAGCTAAGGCCATGGAAGCCCTCGCCGCTCTGGGCGAAGCCCGCAACGCCATCGTCGCCTCGCACAACGAACTGGCCCGCGACCACCGCCGCATGGGTTGGGGCGTCTATGCCGCCGGTCCTGTGGACAAGCCCGACTATGAAGACGGTCGCACGGTGGGTATGTTGCGTGCGGTCCCGGGTCGCAGCGCAGCTTAAATCGCCGTAAGGTTCGGCTCAGGCATTTCAGCTCCGAGCCAAATCAGGCATGATCGCCCCCGGTCGCGAGGCTCGGGGGCGATTTATGTTTGAGACCCTCTATTCGCAGATCGGCGGCCTGATCATGGTCTCCGTCTGTGTCTTCGCCCTCTGGCAGGGCGATCAACCCGAGCGGGTCGGTGCGGGAGCGTATCTCTTGGCGTGGCTGTTGACGCTGGTGATACAGAACGACGCACAACTGACCAGCCTGCAACCTCCGATGCTGGCAATCGACGTCGTGGTCCTGGGCATCTTCGTCGGTCTTGCTTGGAAGTCTCACAAGACTTGGCCGTTGTGGGCGGCCGCCTTTCAGCTCCTGGCGACCATGGCTTACTTCGTGCCAATGGTCGATGCACGGCTACCGGCCTGGTCTTATCTGACCGTCGTCAACATTGCAGGCTACGGTGTTCTGGCATCCTTGGGAATCGGAACCTTCTGGGCTTGGCAGGAACGCCGCGTCCAGACTATGAAATAGGTCGATATTCCTACGCGGCGCATGTAGATTGCCGAATCATGGCTTTGACCCATGCCCAGATCTGGTCGGCCCTTGACGCAGTGGCCGCCCGCCAAGGCCTGACCGCTTCCGGCCTCGCGC
The DNA here is from genome assembly GCA_964542145.1 of uncultured Brevundimonas sp. GTDB lineage: Bacteria > Pseudomonadota > Alphaproteobacteria > Caulobacterales > Caulobacteraceae > Brevundimonas. The sequence continues at coordinate 10,071 of CAZITK010000013.1, read as the reverse complement.
GGGCCGCCGGCCTGGACGCCAGCAGTTTCAATCCTTCCAAGCGAGAAACCGATGGGCGGCCACGCTGGCCATCGACCGAAAGTCTGATGCGCGCGCTCCAGGCGGCGGGTGTCTCCACCGGGGAGTTCGCAGACCTGGCGGGAGATCAAGACCCGCTTCGCAACAGCGTCCCTCTGGTCGGGATGGCCCGGGCCGGGCGAGGCGGAGCCTTCGACCCCCAAGGCTTCAGTGGCCACGGTCACGGGGTCGAAATGGATCATACCGCCCTGCCCGTCGCCACGCCGACCATGATCTCGGTACGCGTGACGGGCGACTCGATGGAGCCCGTCTATCGCGAGGGTGATCGGGTGGTCGTCGATCGCGCGCTGTCCGACGTCCGCAAGGGCGACCGTGTGGTGGTTCAGACCATCGCGGGAGAGGTCATGGTCAAGGAATACGCCGGCGGCGGCGCCATCCGCGCCCATCTCAACTCTCTGAACCCCTCCTTCGCACCCATCGTCATTCCCCGGCGTGAGATTGACTGGATGTCGCGGGTGCTTTGGGTGTCGCAGTAGGCGGGGACACTTTCTCCGGACAACGAACCGCTCATGCCGCGGAGCTCACTGCCGCCAAGACCACGGGTCCCACGGCGATCATGCGCCGCTGTCCGCCAGTCGCCCCTCGGCGCCGTCCTCGATCAGACGAAGGGTCGGTTCCAAGCCATAGATCGCGGCGAACGAGCCGAAGCGCGGCCCCTGGCTCTGGCCCAGCAACACTTCATACAGCGCCCCGAACCACGCTCGCAGCGGCTCGAATGCGTGCGCCTTGCCGACGGCATAGACCTCGGTCTGGATCAGCTCGCCGTCCGTGGTCTCGGCCGGCAGGGCGCGCAGACGCCTGGCCAGGTCAAGCAGGGCCGCCTTCTCCTTTTCGGTCGGCGCCCGGAACACCTTGGTCGGCCGGACGAAATCTTCGTAATAGTTCAGCGCATAGCCCATCAGCCGATCGAGCAACGGCTCGGTTTCCGGCGTCGCGCCCCGCAGATACTTGCCGAAATAGGCCCACAGCGCCGCCTTGTCGGAGGCGTTGGCCACACCCACCAGATTCAGCAGCAGGCCGAAGGTCGCGGGCGATGTTGTCGCGGGCGGCCGCGCGCCGTGGATATGCCACACCGCGTTGTCGATTTGCTTCTCCGGCTCCTGGGTCGGATAGGCCGCCAGGAACTGCAGATAGTCGTCCGTGGCGCGGGGGATGACGTCGAAGTGCAGCTTCTTGGCCGACTTGGGTGACTGGAACATGTACCAGCTGAGCGACTCCGGCGCGCCATAGCGCAGCCACTCCTCCATGGTCAGGCCGTTGCCCTTCGACTTGGAGATTTTCTGTCCCGCTTCGTCCAGAAACATCTCGTAGTTGAAGCCCTCGGGCGGCGTCCCGCCCAGCGACTTGCACACACGCGATGAAACCTTGACCGAATCGATCAGGTCCTTGCCGCTCATCTCGTAGTCAACGCCCAGCGCCGTCCAGCGCATGGCCCAGTCCGGCTTCCACTGCAACTTGACGTGGCCACCGGTCACGGGCGTCTCCGCCCGCGATCCATCCTCGTCTTCGAACACGATTGTGCCCCTGGAGACATTGCGCTCCAGGGTCGGGACCTGCAGCACCCGGCCTGTCGAGGGGCTGACCGGCAGGAAGGGAGAATAGGTGGCGCGACGATCGGGCCCCAGGGTCGGCAACATGATGTCCTGCACCTGCTCGAACCTTTCCAGCAGGATCATCAGGGTCTCGTCGAACCGGCCGGAACGATAGGCCTCGGTTGCGCTCATGAACTCGTAGTCGAAGCCGAACCCATCCAGGAAGGCGCGCAGGCGGGCGTTATTGTGAGCGCCGAAACTGTCGTGCGTGCCGAACGGATCGCGCACCACGGTCAGCGGCTTGCCGAGATCGGCTTCCAGCACCTCGCGATTGGGCAGGCCGTCCGGGACCTTTCGCAGACCGTCCATGTCATCGGAAAAGGCGATCAGCCGGGTTTCCCACCGCTCGCCAGTCAGGGCGCGAAACGCGTTCCTGACCATGGTGGTGCGCGCGACCTCGCCGAACGTCCCCATGTGCGGCAGGCCCGACGGCCCATAGCCGGTCTCGAAGATGACTGGACGGTTCAACGCCGCGAAGCGGTCCCGCGCCGCATCCAGAGCCCCAGCGGCCAGAAGCGTGATGGCCTCCTCGCGCTCGCGCGGATCGCTCAGGCGCGACTTGGCCAGGTGGGTCAGCAGATTGCGCGCCTGTTCGAACGGCCACGACCGGGCCGCCCGCGCGCGATCTTCGAGGCCCGAGAGAGAGGAGGATGAGGACATGCGGCGGGCTTAGGCGGCCCGCCCGCCGTCGGTCAATGGTTTCGAACCACCCCCACCAGATCGCTTCTCTCCCGGAAGGCGCGCCAGCGACTATCCGGGACCGGACAGGATGCATACGTCCTCGTTCCGCCTCACCGCTTCGCGGCGGCCGGGATGACAGACCAACAAGACAATCAGTCCCGCTGCCAGTCACTCACGATCCGCGCCTCGCGGAATTCCGAGCCCGGCTTCCACTGCGGCCATTCGCGGTTGTTGGCCAGGTCGCGACCGACGCGATAAGCGATCTCCACGTCCTCGACCATGCCCGACAGGTCCCAGTCCGCCGACCACTCGTCGGCCGCCTGGTGATAGCGGATGCGGCCGTACTCCTCGGCCGCGGCTTGACGCGCGCCGTCGGCGTCGTCGCGGAAGGTCTCGCCGCCCTCGGCATAGGCCATCGGCACCCCGCGCTTGGCCAACGGGAAGTGGTCCGAGCGGAAATAGATACCGGCGGCCGGGTTCGACTCCGGAATGATCGTCCGCCCCTGGGTCGCCGCCGCGCGCTCCAGCCGCTCATCCAGGTCCGACTGGCCCATGCCCACGACCGATAGTTCCTCGTAGCGGCCATGAACGTTCATGCCGTCCAGATTGAACCCCGCCGCCGTGGTCTCCAGCGGGTAGACCGGATTGGCCGCGTAGAACTCCGAACCCAGAAGACCACTCTCCTCGGCCGTGAAGCCGATCAGCACGATCGACCGCTCCGGTCTCGGTCCGTCGGCATACAGCCGCGCCAGCTCGATCAGGGCTGAGGTGCCGGTGGCGTTGTCCACCGCGCCATTGAAAATGGCGTCGCCGTTGTCGTCGGGCTCGCCCACACCGATGTGGTCCCAGTGGGCGGTGTACAGAATGGTCTCGTCCGGATGGGTCGTCCCCGGAAGACGGGCCAGAACATTGTCGGTGCGGATCGTGGTGCTGGACACATCGAAGCGCGCGTCAATGGCGGCCCCCTCCAGCGTCACCGGCCGAAAGTCGCGGCTGCGCGCCTGCCGCTTCAGCGCCTCGAAATCCTGACCCGCGCGCTGGAACAGCTCGACCGCCACGTCGCGTTGGACCCAGGCCTCGAGCGCCACCCGCTCGGCCGCTGGATTGGCGCGCTGGATATCGAACTGCGGCCCGCCCCAGGAATTGCGCACCGTTGCCCAGCCATAGGAGGCCGGCGCGTCTTCGTGGACGATGATCACGCCCGCCGCCCCGCGCCGGGCCGCTTCGTCGTATTTGTAGGTCCAGCGGCCGTAGTAGGTCATCGCCTCGCCGCCGAAGGTGTTCAGCGCCGGCTCTTCGAAGTCCGGGTCGTTGACCAGGACCACGATCACCTTGCCGCGCAAATCCACGTCCTTGAAGTCGTCCCACTGACGTTCCGGCGCGGTGATGCCGTAGCCGACGAAGACCAGGGGCGCGTTCGACAGATCGACCCTCTGGCCCGGCAGCCGGGTCGAGAACACCGCCTGTTCACCCTGGGTCATCGCCTGCGTCCAGTCGCCGACCTTCAGCGCGCCCTGGACATTGGAAACCCCAAACCGGTTCAGAGTCACCGTCTGGGTCCAGCCGCCGTTCTCGCCGCCCGGCTCGAACCCGGCTGCGGCGAACTGTTCCGTCAGATAGGCGACAGTCTTGGTCTCCCCTTCGGTGGCGATGCCCCGACCCAGGAAGCTGTCGTCGGACAGGATGCGGATGTGCTCGCTCAGGGCCGCGGCGTCGACGCCGTCGACCGGACCGGAGGACGTGGTGGCGCAGGCGGCCAGGGCGGTGGCCGCCATCAGGGCGGCGGCGAGCGAGGCGAGGCGCATTTGGGGCTCCGGCGAGACAACGAGGCGCGAACCCTAGACCTCGGCTATCCTCCAGCCAACCCTCCGCCCCCGCGAGGATAGCCGGCCGTCAGGCGGCGCGGCACCCTATCACCCACGCGTCGTAGATCGGATGCTCCAGAGGGTTCAGCGAGGGCGTGCTGGCGAACATCCAGCCCCGGAACAGCTGGCGCGTCTCGCCGCGTCCACGCCCGGTTCGCGGCTGGGCGCTGATCTCCAGATAGGCGGCCGAATCCCGGATCGGCTCGTCCGAGGCGCTGACCTCGCAGGCGCGGGCGCTGACGGTCAGATTGTTGCGGAACCGCACCGGCGGCCCCCCGACCCGAACCTCGAAGGTCATGGTCTCGGCCGAAATCTTGTCGATGGCGCGGACGACGGCCACCGGCTGGCGCTGGCGACGGCTGGTCGGACTTTCAGCAACGGGGACAGGCGCGGCGGCCTGTTCCACGGTCGCCGGTTGTTCCTCGATCAGCGGAGCTTCGTCAACTTCCACGGCCGGGGGGGGCGGGGGCGGCGGCGAGCTTGGCGGTGTGGCCGCGGTCTGCGGGGCGCCGGCCGGAGGTGCGTTGAGCGCCTGGGTCGGCGTTTGCTGCGCGGGCCTCGTCTGCTCCCTGCTCGGGGACGAGGCGGCCGGCTCGTCCAATTGATCATCCGCCGACTGGGACTGCAGCAGAGCGCCGATCGGGTCGGCTGGCGACGCCTCCTGCCGCGCCATGCCAGCTCCGCCGAGCGCCATGACCGCCGCTCCCGCCAGGATCAGGCGCGGCCGGGGCGGCCTCACTCGGGACTCCAGGCCTGGTAGTCGCCCGTGGCGGCCGGTCGCCGGCCCTCCGCCGCCAGCGATCCGCGCGGCCGCCAGGCCATCGGGGTGCCGGTCAGATTGGGAATGTACTCTGTCTCATAGGCGCGGCGTGGCAGGGGGAGCTCGGTCGGCGGCTCGTCCCAGGTGTAGTGCAGCCAGCCGTACCAGTCGGGCGACACCTTCGAGGCTTCAGCATAGCCATTGTAGATCACCCAGCGCCGCTGGCGGCCGTCATAGCTGATGGTGTCGCGCGACTGATAATAGCGGTTGCCGTGCTCATCCGAGCCGATCAGCGCGCCGCGACGGCCGACGGTGAGCAGGGTGCCGATCGTGGCGCCGTTCCACCAGGTGAATATCTTGGCGAGGAAGTTGAGCAAGGCGGGCTTCCGAAGGAGACAGGGCGCGGACCGTGCGTCGGCCCGTCGGATGCGGTGATCATACCGACCCGCGCCCCGCCCCGTCCAGCATCGAAACGTCCTGCGCGGCGCGCTGGATCGACTGGATGCTCGAGCGCGTGGCGAAGGTTTGAGCCGGCAGCCCTAATTTTCTTTGGCCAACACCGGTTCGCCGATCTTGCCCTGCGTCGCGCCTCCGCCTGCAGTGGCGCCCACCTTGTCGGAATGGGTGGGCGATGATCCCGCTGGGGCTGCTGCTCGTGGGACCGGCGGCTGTCTATATCCAGGGTTGCCGGGCGCGGGCTTGAACGGGCGAAAATGATCGGGGCGGCGCCCATGGCTTGAGGCCGCGCCCCGTGCCGCCTATAGCCACCCCTCGATGACCCAGCCCGCCGCCGTCACCGATGCGATCCGAGCGCGGCTGGCGCCGTTCCCCCGACCCCATTTCCTGTCCAGCAGCGATCTCGACCCGCCGTCGGTCGAGGCCCTGCTGGATCTGGCCGACCTGTTTGTCGATCTGAACCGCCAGGGCTCCAGGACGCTCGATCTTCTCGCCGGGCGCACCGTGGTCAATCTGTTCTTCGAGAACTCGACCCGCACCTCGGCCTCCTTCGAGATCGCCGCCAAGCGCCTCGGCGCCGATGTCACCTCGCTCCAGGCCCAGGGCAGCTCGACGGCCAAGGGCGAAACCCTGATCGACACCGCCGCCACCCTGAACGCCATGCGGCCCGATGTCCTGGTGGTGCGCCATTCCGGTTCGGGCGCCGCCGCCCTGCTCAGCCAGAAGGTCGGGTGCGCCGTGGTCAATGCCGGCGACGGGCGCCACGAGCACCCGACCCAGGCCCTGCTGGACCTGCTGACCCTGCGCCGCGCGCTGGGCGACGTCTCTACCCTGACCGTAGCCATCTGTGGTGACGTGGGCCACAGCCGGGTGGCCCGATCCAACGTGGCCCTGCTCCAGATGATGGGCGCGCGGGTGAGGCTGATCGGCCCGCCCACCTTGATGCCTTCCGAGGCTCGGCGCTGGGGCTGCGAGGTTCACCACGACATGCGTGAGGGCCTCAACGGCTGCGACGTGGTGATGATGCTGCGCCTCCAGCTGGAGCGGATGGACGGGACGCTGGCGCCCTCGTCCCGTGAATATTTCCGCTTCTGGGGCCTGGACCGCGAGAAGCTGGCCCATGCCGCGCCGGGCGTGCGGGTCATGCACCCCGGCCCGATGAACCGGGGCGTCGAGATCGATTCCGACATCGCCGACGACCCCGCAATCTCCCTGATCCAGGACCAGGTCGAGATGGGCGTCGCCGCCCGCATGGCCGTGCTGGCGGCGCTGGTGATGCGGCGGGAGGAAGCATGATGGCCTACCTTTCCGTCTCCCCGGCGAAGGCCGGGGCCCCGGAGGGCTTGCGTGAGATATTGCTGACGGGCTGGCGTGCGCGACCCTGGGCCCGGCCTTCGCCGGGGAGGCGGTGAAACGATGACCGTCACCCTCTACGCCAACGCTCGGCTGCTCGACCCCGCGACCGACTACGACGGTCCCGGCGGGGTGATCGTCGAGGACGGCGTCATCACCGAGGTGCTGCACGGCACGCCCAGCCGCGCGGTGGACCAGACGCACGACCTCGGCGGCCTGTGCCTGGCGCCCGGCCTGATCGACATCCGGGTCAAGACCGGCGAGCCTGGAGCCGAGCCCAAGGAGACGCTCAAGTCCGCCGCCCTGTCCGCGGCCGCCGGCGGCGTCACCACCATGGTCGTCCAGCCGGACACCGACCCGGCCATTGACGACCCGGCCATGATCGACTTCATCCAGAGGCGCGGCGCGGCTCTGGGGCTGGTTCGCATCCTGGCCGCCGGCGCCGCCACGCGCGGCCTGGACGGCAGGCGCATGGCCGAGATCGGCCTGATGAACGAGGCGGGAGCTCTCTATTTCACCGACGGCGACCAGGTCGTCGCCAACAGCCGCACCCTGCAACGGGTGATGAGCTATTCCACCGTCTTCAACGGGCTGATCGCCCATCGCCCGGCCGATCCGTGGCTCACTGAGGGCGCGGTCGCCACCGGCGGCGAGCTGGCCGGCCGCCTGGGCCTGTCGGGCGCCCCGGCTCTGGCCGAGCGCATGGGGCTGGAGCGGGATCTGGCGCTGGTCGAGCTGACCGGCGCCCGTTTCCTGGTCGACCAGATCTCCACCGAGGGCGCGCTGGAGGCCCTGGCCCGGGGCCGGGCGCGAGGGCTGGAGGTCGCCGCCAGCGTCTCGATCAACCACCTGTGCTTCAACGAGGTGGACATCGGCGACTACCGCACCTTCTTCCGCCTGGACCCTCCGCTGCGCACCGAGGCGGACCGCCAGGCCCTGATCGAGGCGGTGCGCGACGGCCTGATCGACGCCATCACCTCAGCCCATGCCCCCGCTCCGGCCGAGGACAAGCGCCGCCCCTTCGCCGAGGCCGCGCCCGGCGCCGTGGGGCTGGAGACGCTGCTGCCCGCCGCCCTGACCCTGCACCATTCCTCGGGCCTGGAACTGCTGGAGGTGCTGCGCCCCATGACCCAGGGCCCCGCCGCCCTGCTGGGACTCGAGGGCGGCGTCCTGGCCGAGGGCGCACCGGCCGACCTGGTTGTTTTCGATCCCCACGCCCCGGTCGTGATCGACGCCCAGACCCTGCGCTCCAAGTCCAAGAACTCCCCCTTCGACGGCCGCCGCCTGCAGGGACGTGTGCAGCGCACGGTCGTGGGCGGCAAGGCGATGTTCGAGCGCTGAGGCGACGGGCCAGCCCATTCGGGTCGTCTATCGGCGCCGCGTGGGTTCGGGGTTCAGGCCTGCTGCGCCGGCATGATGGTGACGCTCTCGCCGCAGCCGCAGGCGTCGGTCTGGTTGGGGTTGCGGAACACGAACTTCGACGACATCCGCGTCACCTCCCAGTCGATTTCCGAGCCGATAAGAAACAGGATGGCCTTGGGCTCGATCAGGATCTTGACCCCCCGGCTCTCCACGATCTCGTCGGTCGGCAGGGCTTCCTCGGCATAGTCCAGCGTGTACTCCTGGCCCGCGCAGCCGGCGTTCTTCACGCCGACGCGCAGCCCGGCATAGGGCCGAGGCGCCCGGCCCATGATCTCCAGTACGCGGGCCGCCGCCGCTTCCGTTAGGGTGACGATCGGTGGTCGCTTGCGCGGCTCGCGGGGGCTGACAGCCTGGGGAGGAGCGGGCATACTCATGGCAGGGCTCTCAAGGCGAGGTGACGCCGCTTCACCTCTCCGCGCGCGACGGCGCATGGGGAGGACAGGACGGGGCGCCGGCGGCGTCCAGGAGAGGGCGTTGCCGGCGGTTGCTGGCGCACTCCCATTAAGGCCGGCGCCGCCCCTGCCTGGTGGCTGGCGCGACCTGTCCACCCCATCGCTCTGCGACGATGGAGAGGTAAAGCGACACCGACGCTCAGAACCAACCCCATCATCAGAACATGTTCAAGGCCAGCCTGGCCTCGTCGCTCATCTTGGAGGGGTCCCAGGGCGGGTCGAACACCAGGTTGGCGCGGGCCGAACGGACACCGTCCACCGTCCTGACCGCATCCTCGACCCAGCCCGGCATCTCTCCGGCCACGGGGCAGCCGGGCGCGGTCAGCGTCATCTCCACCAGCACGTCGCGATCGTCCGACACATCGACCTTGTAGATCAGGCCCAGCTCATAGATGTCGACCGGAATTTCCGGGTCGAACACCGTCTTCAGCGCCGTGACCAGGTCATCGGTCAGTCGGTCGAGTTCGGCCTGACCTAGGGCGGCCGTCTGCGGCTCGTCCCATGCGGAGGCGAAATCGGAACTCTCGGAAATCTTGGTGTTTACGTCGGTCACTGAAAGAATCTCCGCGCCTTGATCAGCGCGTCGGCGAAGGCGTCGGCGTCCTCCAGGGTGTTATATAGTGCAAAGGAGGCGCGTGTGCTCGACGTCAGGCCGAACCTTTCCGCCAGGGGCTCGCAGCAGTGCAGCCCGGCGCGCACCGCCACGCCATAGCGATCCATGATCTGGGCGATGTCGTGGGCGTGGGCGCCGTCGACGGTGAAGGTCAGGATGGCCCCCTTCCCCGCCGCCTCGCCAATCACCCGTACGCCCTCGATCTCGGCCAGCCGCGCCCGGGCATGGTCGTACAGCGCCTTTTCGTGCGCCAGCACCGCCGCCCGGTCGAAGCCCGACATCCAGTCCAGCGCGGCCTTCAGGCCGATGGCCTCCAGGATCGGCGGCGTCCCGGCCTCGAACCGGTGCGGCGGCCGGGCATAGGTCACATGATCCTGGGTCACCCGCTCGATCATCTCGCCCCCGCCCTGCCACGGCGGCAGGCTGTCCAGCGCCTCGGCGGTTCCATAGAGGGCGCCGATCCCCGTCGGCCCGTACAGCTTATGCCCTGTGGCCACATACCAGTCGCAGCCGATGGCCTGAACGTCCGGCGCCGCATGCACCGCCCCCTGGCACCCGTCGATCAGCACCCGCGTCCCGGCCGCGTGGGCCTTGGCGGTAATCTCGGCGACCGGATTGATGGTCCCCAGCACGTTGGACATGTGGGTCACGGCCACCACCCGCGTCCGCTCGCTCAGCAGTGCCTCGAACGCCGCCATGTCCAGCGAGCCGTCGTCCCGCACCGGAGCCCAGCGCAGCACCGCCCCCCGCCGCTCGCGCAGCATGTGCCAGGGCACGATGTTGGAGTGGTGCTCCATCT
>CAZITK010000012.1:0-19950 GCA_964542145.1 uncultured Brevundimonas sp. | reverse complement strand
CCGCGCGTCCACAACACCGGCCACTGGACCCAGGACGGCTGTCTCTGCGACCAGTTCGAACAGCACGTCCGCGCCGCCATGGGCTGGCCGCTGGGCCCCACCGAGGCGCGGGCCCTTGTCGAGATGACCAATCTTCTCGGGCCGGCCGTGGATGACTGGGAGAAGCTGGCCGCCGACCCGGACGCCCGCCTGCACCTCTACGGCAAGGGTGAAGCCCGCGCCGCGCGCAAGATGGGCCATCTCAATCGCGTCAACCGGCTTTAGACCCCGCACGCCTCAGGCCAGGGAGCGGACCATGTAGCGCGCGACCGGCCCATAGCTGGCCAGCTTTTCGGCCATGCCGGGCGGGCTTGTGATCTCGAACCCCCGCCCCCTCCAGAAGGCGGCCGCGTCGTTCACCGCCACCAGGGCCATGGCCGGCCAGCCGGCTGCCCGCGACTGACGGGCAAGTTGCTCCACCATCTTCGCCGCCGCCCCAGACCCTCGCGTCCGCGGATGAAGCGCCAGGTCGTGCAGGTACAGCACCGACGCGTCACCCGGCAGGGCTCCGATCATGGCGTTCAACGGCGGGGCGGCGTCGGCCCGCCAGGGATACGCCACCAGATAGCCGGCCACCCCTTGATCGTCCGCAAGCACGAAACAGCCCTGTGGGTGTAGCGCCAGCCGCTCCTCGAAACAGGCCCGGTCCTCGAAATGGTCAGGAAAGGCCACGCGCGCTACGGCCACGACGCCGTCGATGTCGTCGGGCGCCATGGCGCGCCAGGTCCGTTCGGCTTCGGCGGTCATCAGTTCAGCTTTTCGGGCTCCTGGGGAGCCGGAGGCAAAGGAGCGCAGGGAACCCCGTCGTCCTTGAGCTTTTTCACCTCTGCGGGCGTCGCCTCGCCGTAGATTTCGCGCTTTTCCGAACGGCCCTCATGGATGGCGCGGGCCTCGCGAGCGAAGGCGTCGCCGACATAGTCGAAGGTCTGCTCGACGTGGCTGCGTACTGCGCGGGCGGCCTGCATCATCATCGACTGCATCTTCGCCGGATCAGGCATGCGGTCGGCGCGTCTTGTTCCTGCGACGGCGGGGGCCATGATCTGCTTGGCCACCTCGCGGCTGGCGCAGATCGGGCATTCGACCAGACCGAGCGCCCGCTGCGCGTCATAGTCGGCCGAGGCGCTGAACCAGGCCTCGAACTCGTGGTCGTGCTCGCAGACGAGGGCGTATCTGATCATGGGACAGGAGAGGGCGAGGCGAAGTCGCGGTCGTGGCTGAGGGCGGGCACGGCCTGGCGCGCCCGATCGACGGCGCTCATGTCCAGATCAGCGAACAGAAGGCAAGGCTCGTCGTGATCGATGCGGGCGATCACCGCACCCCAGGGACCTATCACCATCGAGCGGCCCCAGGTTTTGCGCCCGTCCTCGTGGGTTCCGCCCTGAGCCGGGGCGAGGATGAAGCAGCCGGTCTCGATAGCCCGGGCGCGCAGCAGCACCTCCCAGTGGGCCTCGCCCGTCGGCACGGTGAAGGCGGCGGGCACGGCGATCATCGGCGCGCCCGCCTTGGCCAGGGCCCGGAACAGCTGAGGAAAGCGCAGATCGTAGCAGACGGTCAGGCCCAGCGGGCCCCACGGCGTAGCCGCCACCGCCGCGACCTCGCCGGGACGGACGCTCACGCTCTCCCGATAGGTCTCGCCGTTCGGCAGATCGACGTCAAAGACGTGCAGCTTGTCGTAGCGGGCGCCGATCCGGCCCTCGCCATCGATCAGCAGCGACCGGTTGGCGGCGCGGGTCTCGCCCTCGACTTCGCTCCTGACGAGGGCCGAGCCGACCAGCAGCCAGACGCCGAGTTCGGCCGCGAGATCGCGCAGGCCGCACACGGCGACGTCTTGGCCTTCCGAAGCCAGCACCCCCGCGCGCCGGTCGCGACGCTGTTCCAGCAAGTTTGTTCCCTCGGGCGTAAGGATCAGCCGAGCTCCGCCGTCGGCCGCCTGGCGGATCAGGGGCGCGACATGCGCCAGGCCGGCCCCGGCCGTAGCCGGGGTTCGGGTCTGGATCAGGGCGACGCGCAGGGGGTCGGCCATCCGAACTCAGGCGGCGAGCAGGGGATCGAGCTTGCCACCACGATCCAGGGCGTGAAGCTCGTCCGAGCCGCCGATATGCCGGCCGTCAATGAATATCTGGGGAAAGGTGACGCGGCCGTTCGACCGCTGGACCATCTCGGCCTTCTTTCCGGGATCGCTGGAGGCGATGATGTTCTCGTACGTGACGCTCTTCGAATCGAGCAGGGCCATGGCGCGGATGCAGTAGGGGCAACCGGGTTTGGTGTAGAGGACGACTTCAGCCAAGGGACGCTCCGGGTTCGGCGATGATCAGATCACATCGCCATGCTAGATAGGAAGTTCCGTCAGCCGGAAAACTCCCGCGCCGCGCGGACCCGCGCCACCACGGCCAGATCGACCGCCCGCGCCCCGGCGCCCAGCAAGACCTTGGTGCAGGCCTCGGCGGTGGCGCCGGTGGTCAGGACATCGTCGATCAGAAGAATGCGACGGCCTTTGACGCGGCGGCGGCCCGATTCCGTGACGGCGAAGGCCTGACGCATATTCTCGCGCCGCCCGCGCAGGCTCTTGCCGCCTTGGCTGTCGGTGCGCCGGGCGCGGACTAGGGCGTCGGGCAGATACTCGAGGCGGGAGGCGCGGGCCAGCGGCCGGGCGATCTCGGCGGCCTGGTTGAAGCGACGGCCCAGAAGGCGCAGTCGGTGCAGCGGCACAGGCGCAACCGCGTCGGCCTCGGCCAGCAGGTCCGTGGCGGAGCGTTTCAGCCACTGGGCGAACTGCAGCGCGAACAGCTGGTCGTCCCCATGTTTGAACCGCAGGATCAGATCGCGCGTATGCTCGTCGTAGATGCAGGCCGCCCGACAGCGGGCGAAGCGATAGGGCTTGGCCTGACAGGCCAGGCAGCGTTCGGCGGCGAAGGCTCCCCCATCGTGCTCGAAACCCGCGCCGCAACCATCGCACACCGGCGCCTCCAGAAAGGCGACGCGGCTCCAGCTGTCGGCGGTGAGCCCCGCCCCGGCCGAGGGTGAGGCGTCGTCCCAGGAGACCGGCGGAAACACAGCGTCAGCCAGGCCCCGACCCGCAGCGCGCGCCAGTCGCCCGGCCAGGGCGGTCGACGAGGCGGCCATCGCCGCCGCGCCTTCCATGCGGGCCGTCCAGGCCCCATTCTGTCGGCGCATGAGAGCTTCCCCTCCACCTCGCCTGTTCGACGGCCTGCGTCGCGTCCGGCGCCTGGATCGCTCCGTCGCGTCGTTTGGACGAGCGGACTTCCTGCATCGGCGCGCGGCCGGCGACATGGCCGACAGCCTCAGCGCGACACTGCGCGATTTTTCCCGCGTGGTCGACCTTTCGCCACGACCCGGCGTCCTCGCTGAGGCCTTGGTCGAACAGGGCGGCGGGGACCGACTGGGAGCTGTCGAGGCCCTGGATGACGAGATGTGGCGCGCTGATCCGGGATCGACGTCCCTGCGGTACGAGCCGGAAAGCGTCGATCTGCTGGCGTCCGTCCTGGGTCTGCACTGGGCAAACGACCTGCCCGGGGCGCTGGCCCAGATCAGGCGTGCGCTGAAGCCCGACGGCCTGTTCTTGGCGACGATGTTCGGCGGGGCGACCCTGACCGAACTTCGCCAGGCCCTGACCGAAGCCGAGCTCGAGGAAACAGGCGGGGCCGGATCGCGCGTGGCGCCCTTCGCCGACGGCTTCGATGGCGCGGGGCTGATGCAGCGCGCCGGCTTCGCCTTGCCGGTGGTGGAGATCGATCGGGTCACGGTGCGATACGACGATGTTTTAGGCCTGATGCGCGACCTCAGGGCCATGGGCGAGACCAATGCGCTGGCGGGACCGGTGCGGCCCCTCACCCGCGGTGTGCTGGGGCGGGCCCAGGCCATCTATGAGGCGCGGTGGGGCGAGGACGGTCGCATTCCGGCGACGTTCGAAATCGTCAGCCTGGCTGGCTGGGCCCCGCACGAGAGCCAGCAACGGCCGGCGCCGCGCGGCTCGGCCACCGTGCGGCTTGCCGACGTGCTGAGCGCAGGTCGGCCTGGAGCACCGACGTCGTCCCAGCCGTGAAAAATGCGGAACTGACCACCCGAAGGGCCCCGTAAGCAGGCGGCGTCTCAGCGGCGAGCGAACAACGCGCGCGTCAGACATGAGAAGACCAGCCGCCCGTCCTCGTCGAGGAGGTCGTGCTGAGCGATGACGATGCCCTTCTGGTCGCCGACGGGGTCCTTGCCCATCACCGTCATCCGGCCTCGAATCAGCTCGCCGGCGGGCGGATTGCGGTTGAAGCGCAGCGCGTCCACCGCCAGAGACTTGGTCTGGGCCAGTTGATCGGCGCGGTCGGCGTTAAGCCTCTGCCACAAGGCGAAGATCAGGGCGTCGGGCGCGCCGTTCTCCAGGTCCCAACCGGGAGCGAATTTCTCACAGAACAGGGCGAGGCTCGTGGCGTCCACGGCGCAGGCGCCTAGCGACACCACCTGGCCGATGGCCAGATCCTCGAAATGGAGCCGGTCGTCGCTCACCCTTGCGGCTCGTCCGAAACCTTGACCAGGAGCTTGCCGTCATGATCCCCGGTGAACAGACGGTTCAGGCTATCGAGCGCGCCGTCCAGCCCCTCGTCGACATGAACCTTCCACTTGATGCGGCCCTCCACCAGCCACGGCCCCATCTCCTCGACCATCTCGCGGGCGCGATGCGCGTAGTCGAGCACCAGGAACCCCTGGACGCTAAGCCGGTGTGTGATCATCCGCGCGAAGTTTGGCGACGGCGGCGCCTTGGTGGCGTTATAGGCTGAGATGAGGCCGCAGACCGCCATGCGGCCGTGCACCTTCAGCCGGTTGAAGGCCGCCATCATGATGTCGCCGCCCACATTCTCGAAATTCAGGTCGACGCCGTCCGGGGCCAGGCGATCCAGGGCGTCGCCGACATCCTCGTTCTTGTAATCAATGGCGGCGTCGAATCCGAGGTCGTCGGTCAGCCACGCGCACTTCTCCGGACCGCCCGCAATGCCGATGACCCGTGCGCCCCTCTGTTTGGCCACTTGGCCGGCGATGGAGCCGACGGCGCCGGCGGCGGCCGAGATCACCAGGGTTTCGCCGGGCTGAACCTTGAGCACATCGGTGATCCCGAAATACGCGGTCAGGCCCGTCATCCCCATGACGCTGAGGCTGGCGGTCAGCGGCAAGCCTGGCACGCGGTGAACCGATCTGAGGCCGCTGTCCGGCACGACGGCGTAATCGGCCCAGCCTCCGGAGATGGGCATGACCAGATCGCCGGACTTGAACCGCTCGGATCGGCTGTCCTCGACCACGCCGAGCGTCAGGCCGCGCATCACATCGCCCAGTCCCACGGGCGGAAGGTAGCCCTCCGAATCGTTCATCCAGGTCCGGTTGGTGGGATCCAGCGACAGATAGACCGTGCGGACCAGCGTCTCGCCCTCGGCCAGGTCGGGGATCGCACCTTCCACCAGCTCAAGGTCGCCAGGCTGAACCAGACCCCGAGGCCGTTGCCGGAGAACCCACTGCCTGTTTCTGCGCATCATGACGTCACCTCTGTCGCTGACGACAGGTGTGGGCGAAGGCGGCGCGTCTGTCGAGCGCCGGGCGTCCAAAGAGACGGCGGCGAACCTGAAGTTCGCCGCCGGAGGTCGTGTCGAGAATGGGCGAAGGCGAGAAGATCTGAACAGATCCGCGACTCGGGGGGGGCGCCGCCTCCGCGATGAAGGAAACGGTGCTCGGCGTGACCGGTTCCGCCATAACGGCGGAAGACGGACGCACTCGGGAACGGCCAAGCCTGGGCCACGTTGATCGAAAGACTTTCTCCAGACGACAGGACGCCCATGACCCACCAGGATCCGCACTCCAAGTCCGCCGATGCCGTCCACGAAGGTCGGCCGGTGGAGGCTCAGTACGTTCGCGGCGCCCGCAAGGGCAATCGCATCCTGATCATCCTTGTGGTGTCGGTCGCCTTGGCGGCGGCCGCCCTGTTGGGTTTCTGGGCCCTCAATCAGCGAGGACTCGCCGAGACCAACACCAATACCGATCGCGCCCAGGATTCCAGTCGTATCGCCGTGGCGAGTGTCTTCGACGGCGATGCCGAGACGCCTCCGGCAGCCGACGCCCCGACGACCGCCGAAGGCCAGCCGACCAATCCGCCCACCGGCGAGGCGCCCAACGTCAACGCCCCGACCGTGACAGCGCCCGCCGGCTGATCATCCGGTGGCCGAACAAAAAAAGGCCCGGCGCGAACCGCCGGGCCTTTTTCGCGTCTGGCATAAAGCCGCCGGTCAGGCCGCCTGACGATGGCGCTGAGGGTGGAAGAACAGCGCCTGGCTGATCGCCGCCTTCACCGTCTCCGGCTGGAAGGGCTTGGTGATCAGGAAGGTCGGCTCGGGCCGTTCTCCGGTCAGCAGCCGTTCCGGAAAGGCGGTGATGAAGATCACCGGTACGTCAATGCTCTTCAGGATGTCCTTCACCGCGTCGATGCCTGATGACCCGTCGGCCAGCTGAATGTCGGCCAGGACCAGGCCCGGCTTCTGACGCGACACGGCGTCCACGGCCTCGTCGTGGGTCGTCGCGGTCGCCGTGACCCGGTGCCCGAGGTCCCTGACCAGGCTTTCGATGTCGGCCGAGATGATCGGCTCGTCCTCAATGATCAGAACGTCGGTGGCCAGTTCGGCGTCGATCTCGCTCTGGGCCGAGGCGATGAGCTGTTCGATATCGTGCACATCGGCGTCGAGGATCTGGGCGGCTTCGGAAGGGGTGAAGCCTTCCAGGGCCGTCAGGAGAAACGCCTGACGTGAACGCGGCGCCATGCGCATCAACCGCTGGGACGGATCGGCCCCGGCCTCGATGCCGCTGGAGTCTTCCAACTGGGCGCCGGTCGAAACCCAGATGGCGTGAAAGACGTGATAAAGCGCCACCCGCGGCGTCATGTTGGGGGGCAGCTGGCGCTCGCCGGCCGCCAGGGCTTCGAGCGCGACGCGCACATAGTTGTCGCCAGTGCCCTGATCTCCCGTGAGGGCGCGCGCATAACGGCGCACATAGGGCAGGTGCGGCGCCAGCCGGGCCAATAGACTCATGAACATCCCCGATCGGTGAACGGCCAAGGTCGGCCGTGGACTGAATGGGCCAAACGCCGCGAGACAGTAGCGGTTCCCATGCGGCGATCATATCTGGAAACTTCGTTGGAACCCACCCCCTAGCGCCGCGTTTGCTTGCGGCTTAAGCCTCATCTCATCGTAACGCCGTCTTTGCGGCCGAGTCCGGAACATCGCCTGACATGACTGAACGAACAGACGGCTCCGCGACGCCTCCGGCGTCAGGTGCGGAGCTGGAAGAAGCGCGCCTTCGTCAACAGGCCATCGGCGTCAAACTGCGCCACATGTTCGATCAGGTCATCAATGAGCCGGTGCCCGACGAATTCCTCGAGATTTTGCGCAAGGCGGAATCCAGGCCTCTCAACGGCAGGGAGGATCGATGAGCCAGTCACGGTCTGCGGCCCCCAAGCCGCCCTCGAGCGACGACGCCGCCTTCAAACAGCAGCTCGTGGCTCTGATCCCGCATCTTCGCGCCTTCGCCCGCACCCTGGCCGGAGACCCGACCGCAGCCGACGACCTGGCTCAGGACGCCATGATGAAGGCCTGGGATGCCCGCGCGTCCTATCAGATGGGCACCAACATGAAGGCCTGGACCTTCATGATCCTGAGGAACCAGTTCTATTCGGAAAAGCGCCGATCCTGGCGCCAGTCCCAGTTGGACCAGGAGGCGGCCGAACGCACCCTGGTGGCGGTCGACGATCCGGAGTCTCCGGTGGCGCTGGACGAGTTGCGTCTGGCTCTGGCCACCCTGCCGGAGGAGCAGCGCGAAGCCTTGATCCTGGTCGGCGCCGGCGGCTTCGCCTATGAAGAGGCGGCCGAAATCTGCGACTGTGCGGTCGGCACGGTGAAATCTCGGGTCAGCCGCGCTCGCAAGGCCCTGCTGGGCGTGCTGGAGCGGGGCGGCTATGAGCGCGACGGTCGCGCCGCCGGCGATGCCATGCGATCGATCCTGGCTGACGCGGACCGGCTGAGCGGGCCGCGCGGCTACTGACATGCTGGGCGGGCGGCGCCGCGCCTCGACCAAGGGCATCCGTTTCAGGCTCGCCGTCGCGATGGCGGTCGCCCTGGCGCCGATTCTGCTGCTCGGCGCCATTCAGGCGGCCGCCGCCTTTCGCACCGAAGCCGAGGGGCGTCGCCAGGACCTGACCTTGGCCGCAGAGCTCAGCGCCGCCACCGCCCGCGCCCGCCTGGAGGCCGCGGTGGTGCTTCTGGACACCATAAGGCCGGACTCGGTGGGACTGGCCTGTGGCCCGCGGCTCCAGGCTCTCACCCAGCGTTCGACCGGTTTGGACGCGCTCTACCGCTATTCCGCCAGCGGGCGCGTGATCTGCGCTTCCCGTTCCGTCGCCAGCGCCGAGAACGCTCCCGGCGGCTGGTTCCAGCGCGTGGCGGGGGGCGAGGCTGTTGTCCTGACCCAGGCTCCGGAGCCCCTGTCGGATCGCCCGTCTCTGCTGGCGGCGGTCAGGGTGGAACGCCCCATGGGCCGTTTCGACGGTGTCATGGCCGCCATCATCCCGCTCGCGTCGCTCAGCCCTGATCTCGAGCCGGCTCGCCTGCCGCCCGAGTCTGAGGTGGCCTTGGTGGATTCTCGCGGCGCAATCCTGACAGCCACGAATATCGACGCCTTCGCCTCTGATCCCGCCGTCATGGCTCGGGCGGTCGGCGGGGGCGACTCCAGCCGCATCACGGAAGGGAGAGATCGCGCGGGTCGACAGCGCGTCATGGCCGCCGCCGCCCTGAACGAGAGCGACGTTCATGTGGTCTTGTCGACACCCGATCCTGGCCTCCTGTCCTGGGCGAGGCTCAATCCAGTCGGCGTCTTCTTCATGCCGGTGGCCGCCTGGATGATCGCCCTTTTGGCGGTCATGTGGGCATCGGATCGGGTGGTCATCCGCTGGCTGGACTATCTGGAGAGGATCGCCGCCATCTATGCGAAGGGCCGGTTCAATGTTCGCCCCGTTCAGACCATGAACGCGCCCAGCGAGATTCAGGTTCTGGGTCAGACCCTGGACGAGTTGGCCGAGAACATCGCCCGGCGTGACCGCTCGCTGACCGATTCCCTCAGGGAAAAGGATGCGCTGCTTCGCGAGATACACCACCGGGTCAAGAATAATCTCCAGATCATCTCGTCCTTGCTGAACCTGCAGCAGCGCGCCCTGACCGACCCGGCCGCGCGATCGGCGATTGGCGACACGCGACAGCGTATCTCGGCGCTGGCCCTGATCTATCGCACGCTCTACCAGAGCGCCGACATCCGCCAGGCCGACCTGGGCGACTTCCTGAGCGAACTCACGGGCCAGCTGGTCGCCTCGGAATCGGGGCGCGGCCCGGTGGTGTCGTCCAAGGTCGAGGCCGACTCCCTCGTCATCGATCCGGATCGGTTGGCTCCGA
The DNA here is from genome assembly GCA_964542145.1 of uncultured Brevundimonas sp. GTDB lineage: Bacteria > Pseudomonadota > Alphaproteobacteria > Caulobacterales > Caulobacteraceae > Brevundimonas. Next base: position 10,429 of record CAZITK010000012.1, on the reverse strand, counting down.
TCGCGCTCTGGGCCGTCGAAGCCATCTCCAACGCTCAGAAACATGCCTTCGCCGGGCGCGGCGGCCGGCTGACGGTGCGTTTTCGGCGGTCCGAGCAGAGCTGCGTCATGGAGGTCGAGGACGACGGGCCCGGCGTGCCGGAGCCCGGGCGATCCGGCGTCGGCATGACCCTGATGACCGCCTTCGCCAAACAGTTGCGAGGTTCGACCGAGGTCGTCGCCGTCGGATCGCAGGGTGGCGCGCTGGCCCGGCTGACCTTTCCCCTGCCTGCCCCTGGCGACGCAAGCTGACGTCGCGCGGAACCAGTGGTCTCGCGCGACGTTGGGTCGCTGCATTCTTTCACGTCGTCCGCCACCCCATTTCCGGAGTTTTCCCGATGCGCAAGGTCTTCGTACTCGTCGCCGCCGCCGCCGCGCTTGTCACCGCCGCCTGCAACACCGTCGCCGGTGTGGGCCGCGACACCCAGGCCGCAGGCACGGCCATCGAGGACACCGCCCGCAACCCCTGAACCAAGGCCTCGGATTACGAAGGGGGCCCGTCAGTCGTTGACGGGCCTTTTTCATGTGTCGGGAAGGTCGCGACGCCGCGCTGCAGCGCCTTGCGAAAAACGGTGGGCAAGGCGGCGGCGGCCTCGTCCAGCGACCACCAGCACGTCTCCGGCGCGGGGCCCGGCGATATGGCCGCGAACACGGTCAGGCTTAGGGTGAAGTGCGTGAAGACGTGCTCGATCGCCCCGGCTTCACGCCAGTCAGCGACCAGCGGCGGCGTGGCGTCCGGCGTTTCGCTCCATTCCGATGTCGGCAGGCCGAGCATGCCGCCGAGCAACTCCCGGGCCGGACGACGCGTGACGGCGACCCGGCCGGTTCCGTCCAGCAACACCCAGGCGACGCCCTGTCGGCGCGGCTTGCGCTTTTTGGCCGCCCGGACCGGATAACGCTCGGGGGAGCCGGTCCGTCGTCCTGCGCAGAGGTTCCCAGCTGGACAGGCCTCGCATGAGGGCTGGCGAGGACGACAGACGGTGGCCCCCAGGTCCATCAAGGCCTGGGCCCAGTCGCCGGGGCGATCCTCGGCGGTCAGGCCGCCGGCGAGACGAGCCAGCGCGGGCTTGGCGGCCGGCAGGGGCGTTCCTATCGCGAACAGGCGGGCCATGACCCGCTCGACATTGCCATCCACGACGTTGGCGGGACGGTCAAAGGCGATGGCGGCGACCGCCGCCGCCGTATAGCCGCCAACCCCCGGCAGGGCGCGCAGGCGCGCCTCGTCATCCGGAAAGACGCCGCCGTGAGCGGTCGCGACAGACCGGGCGCAGGCCAGCAGGTTGCGGGCGCGGGCATAGTAGCCCAGACCGGCCCAGGCGCCCATGAGCTCTTCGTCCCGGGCCGCCGCCAGATCGACGACTGTCGGCCAGCGGGCGGTGAACCGCTCGAAGTAAGGCGCGGCGTGGACTGTCGTGGTCTGTTGCAGCATCACCTCCGACAGCCACACCCGATAAGGATCGGGCACGACGCCGTCGCGCCGGGCGTGGGGGCCGACACGCCAGGGAAGAAGCCGTGCGTGACGATCATACCAGGTCAGCAGCGCCCGGCGCAGCTGGCGCTTGATCGTCTGCGAACGTTTTTCGGCCGTCGTGGTCATGGATTGGGCTATATAGCGCCATGGCCCGCGACCTGCCCTCGGAAAGCGAAGCCCGCGCCATGCTGGCGCGGCGAAAGACCCGCCCGGCTCCGCGCCCAGCCCCGCCTGCCGGTCGCGCCCTGCAGCCCCTGATCCGTAAACTGGACGAGAAATACGGGCGCGGCGCCAGTGCGCTGGAGCCGCGATGGCGCGAGATCATCGGCGACCGGCTGGCGCGGGTGACCCAGCCGATCAAGCTGACGCGCGGGCGCGGCGGCGGCGGGGGAACGTTGGAGCTCCGCGTGGCTGGGCCGGCGGCGCTGCTGGTCCAGCACCAGTCGGCCGAGATCATCGCCCAGGTGAACCTCTTTCTGGGTGATGGCGCGGTGGAGCGGCTGCGCATCAGCCAGGGTCCGGTACGGGGCCTTCAGACCGGGACGGCGGCCACACGCGCGGCGCGGTCGCCGCCGCTGGCCGCCGAGGCCGAGGCCGAGTTGAAACGATCGGTGGCCGGCGCCCCCGACGACCTGCGCGCGGCGCTGGAACGGTTAGGTCGGAGCGTGCTCAAGCAACGGTGAGCGCATACCGAGCCTTGACCTCGTTTCGCCATCAGCCTCATCGAGATGTATGGGATCAAGTCCGGTTGTCGTGAGCCGGGCCAACGTCCATCATCACCGCCTCGATTTTCTAGGAGACTCTTGCCCATGCGCGTGTCCGCCCTCACCCGCCGCAGCCTGGCCTTCGCCGCCGCCGCGACCGCCGGCCTGATCCTCGCGGCCTGCAACAGCGGCCCCGGCGGCGCAAATCCGGGCGACATGGCGCTGGGCGCGCCCGAGGGCGCGACAGTGACCGTTGTCGAATACGCCTCGGTTACCTGCGGTGCCTGCGCGGCCTGGCACAATCAGGTCTGGCCCGAGTACAAGGCCAAGTATGTGGACACCAACCGGGTGCGCCACGTCTTTCGCGAACTGCCGACTCCGCCGATGGATGTGGCGGCGGCCGGCTTCCTCCTGGCCCGATGTGCCGGCGACGACCAGTATTTCGACGTCGTCAATCGCATCATGGCGTCCCAGATCGACTGGCAGGCCGGCACCCCGCCGCGCCAGTCGCTGGAGCAGATCGCCCAGGGCGTTGGTCTGAACAGCCAGCAGTTCCAGCAGTGCATCACCGATGAGGCGGCAAACCGCGCGTTCGCCGAACGGGTCGATCGGGCCCGCGCGGATGGAGTCACCGGCACCCCGACCTTCATCGTCAATGGGCAGCGCGTCACGGATCAGTCACTGGAAGGCCTTTCGGCGGTGATCGACCCGCTTCTGGCGGACGGCTGATGGCGTCGGGCGGTATTCGACGGCTGGGCGTGGGGCTGGCGTTCGCGGCCAGCCTGATGATCGGGGCCGTAGCGCAGGCTGCGGGCGCCGTCACAGCGGATGGACCCATGGCCGGCGACCGGACCGAGGGCCGAGCCGAGGCGCCGGTCACGGTCACGGCCTATCTGTCGCCGACCTGCCCGCACTGCGCGGAGTGGTGGCTGGGCGACTGGCCGGCGTTCAAGGCCGCCTACGTCGATCCCGGCCGGGTTCGAATGGTCTGGCGCGAACTGCCGACCCAGCCCCAGCAACTGTCCGGCGCCGCCATTCTCATCGCTCGCTGCGCGCCCGAGGCGCGCTACGGAGAGGCCATTGGCGCCTTCATGGCGGGCCAGGCCGCGCTCTACCAGACCGGGCAGCCGGCGCCCTGGCTTCAGGCCGGCGGCCGGGCGGCCGGACTGGACAGCGCCGCAGTGGAGGCCTGCCTGTCCAACCCCGCCAATGTCGAGGCGTTGAACACCCGCCTGGCCTTGGCCCAGGCCGACGGGGTCACCGGAACGCCGAGCATGCTGGTGGATGGTGAACGTATCGCCGATCCGAGCCTGGCGGGCCTCAGGGCCGCGGTCGATGCGCGGCTGGTCGCGCCGCGCGCACCCTGACGATCAGGCGGTGGAGTTCCAGCGGCTCAGGCTGGCGGGTTTCAAGTCCTTCGTCGAACCGGCGGAGTTCCGGATCGAACCCGGCCTGACAGGCATCGTCGGGCCGAACGGCTGCGGAAAGTCCAATGTGCTGGAGGCCATGCGCTGGGTCATGGGCGCCAATTCCGCCAAGGCCATGCGCGGCCAGGGCATGGACGACGTGATCTTCGCGGGGGCGGCCGGTCGGCCCAGCCGCAATCATGCCGAAGTCACCCTGACCATCGACAACGCCAGGCGCCGCGCGCCCCAACCCTTCACCGACGCGCCGGTGCTGGAGGTGTCGCGCCGCATCGACCGGGGTCAGGGCTCGACCTATCGTGTCAACGGCAAGGAGGTGCGCGCGCGCGATGTCCAGCTGCTGTTCGCCGACGCCTCGACCGGGGCCAATTCGCCCGCCCTGGTGCGCCAGGGGCAGATCTCCGAATTGATCGCCGCTAAGCCGCAGAACCGCCGCCGCATCCTGGAGGAGGCGGGCGGGGTGGCTGGGCTGCACACCCGCCGGCACGAGGCTGAGCTGCGCCTGCGCGCCGCCGAGGGCAATCTGGAGCGGCTGGACGACATCGCCCGCGAACTGGAGACGGCCCTGGCGCGGCTGAAGCGCGAGGCGCGCCAGGCCGAGAAGTACCGCAAGATCTCGGCTGAGATCCGCGCTCTGCAATCGGCCTTGCTGCATGTGCGCTGGAATGACGCACGGATCGCGGCCGAGGCGGCGAATGAGGCCCTGGCCCACGCCGAGCATGAGGTGGGACGAACCGCCGAAGCCTCGGCGCGCGCCCAGACCGAGGCGTTGAACGCTCAAGAGGCGTTGAAGCCCGCGCGCGAGGAGGACGCCGTCGCCGGCGCTCTCCTGCACCGGGCCAGCCTGGAGCGCGACCGGCTGGACATGGCCGAACAGGCGGCCCGCGCCGAGGTCGAACGGCTGACGGCGGAACAAGCCCGCGTCGCCGCTGATATCGCGCGCGAGACCGATCTGGGCGAGGACGCCCGGCGCGAGCTGGCGGCGCTGGACGAGGCCCTGGCGGCGGTCGCGGCCGAGATCGCGTGTGCGCCGAAGCGCGGTCCGGCGATGGAGGCGGCGCTGTCCGAGGCCGAGACGGCCCGAGCGGCGGCGGACGCCGAGGTCGAGCGGCTGGCCGGAGAGCTGGCGGCGGTGGAGGCGCGCATCGCCGCCGAGGGCGCTCGGCGTCGTGACGCCGAGGCGCGGGCGGCGCGGTTGCGACAGACGCTGACGGCTGCTGAGACGGAGGCGGAGAGCATGGGTCCGGCCGAACCGGAAGGGCTGGACGAAGCGCAAGAGGCTCTGGACGCTGCGGTCGCGGCCTTGCAGGCGGCGCGGACGGCGGTGGAGACCGCCGAGTTGGCCTATGTCCAGACCCAGGCGGCCGAGACCGAGGCGCGGACCGAGGCGCGGGCGGCCGAGGACCGGCTGGCGCGGCTTCAGACCGAGGCGCGGGGGCTGGCCCAGCTGCTGACCCCGGCGCGCCGCGATCACCCGCCGGCGCTGGACTCGGTGTCGGCCGACAAGGGCTATGAGACGGCGCTGGCGGCGGCGCTCGGTGACGATCTGGAGGCGCCGACGGATGCGCGCGCCGCGGCGCACTGGGCCGGGGCCGATGTCGGAACTCCGGACTGGCCTAAGGGTGTCGAGCCTCTGGCTGACCGGGTGCGAGCCCCGGCCGAACTGGCGGCGCGTCTGGCCTGGTGTGGGGTGGTCGCGGCCGAGCGCGGAGCCGAACTGGCACGGGGTCTGCCTGTGGGCGCGCGACTGGTCAGCAAGGGCGGCGACCTGTGGCGCTGGGACGGCTTCGTGCAGCGGGCCGAGGCGCCACGCCCGGCGGCGGTGCGGCTGGCCCAGCGGACGCGGCTGGCGGAGGTCGAGGCCGAAATCGATCGGCTGAAGCCCGAGGCGAGGACCATGGCGGCCAATCTGGCGACCGCGCAGGGGGCCGCCCGCGAGGCGGGCGAGGTTGTGAAAGCGGCGCGGCGGGAACCGCCGGAGCGGGAAAAGGCTATCGCCATCGCCCGTGAGCGACACACCGCCCTGGCGCGCGAGACCGACAGACGCGAGGCGCGGCGCCACGCGCTGGACGAGACCCGCGCCCGTCTGGCTGGAGAGGTGGAGGAGGCCGAGGCGGCTCTGGCCTCGCTGGACGACGGCGAGGGCGTGGGGTCGGTGGAGATCCTGCGCCGGCAGCTGACGGCAGCGCGCGAGACCGCCGGGGTCGCCCGCGCCGCCGCGTCGGAGGCGCGCCGCGAGCGCGACGCAGAAGCCGGCGCCCGGGCCGAGCGCGAGCGGCGGCGAGACACGTTGACCGGCGGCCGTGAGGGATGGGCTGGTCGCGCCGGTGCTTCGACCACGCGGATCAGGGCGTTGGAAGCCGAGGCGGAGAAGGCCTTGCGCCAGCTGACAGCGGCGCAAGGCCAGCCAGCGGCCTTGGCCGAAAAGCGCTCTGGCCTGCTTGACGCCCTGACCGCCGCCGAGGCGCGGCGCTCCGCCGCGCAGGATGCGCTCGCCCAGGCCGAGGACGCGGCCCAGGCCGCCGACCGCGCCGCCCGCGCCGCCGAGGCCGAGGCTGGTCAGGCGCGCGAAACTCGCGCTGGTCTGGTCGCCCAGACCGAGGCCGCGCGCGAACGTCTGGCCGACGCCGAGCGCATGGTGCGCGAAACAGCAGGGATGTCGCCCGAGGACCTGGGCGAAAGGCTCAAGTCCGACGCCATCGCACGCCCGCCGGACGCGGCCGGAGCCGAGGCTCTGCTGTACGGCCTGGAGCGCGAGCGCGACGCCCTGGGGGCGGTCAATCTGCGCGCCGAAGAGGAGGCTCAGGAACAGTCCATGCGACTGGACACGATGCGCGAGGAGCGTGGCGACCTCACCAATGCCATCGCCCGTTTGAGGGACGGCATCGACGAGCTGAACGTCGAGGGGCGCGAGCGGCTGGTCGCCGCCTTCGACGTCATCAACGCCAACTTCCGCACCCTGTTCGAGGCCCTGTTCGGTGGCGGCCAGGCGGAACTCAAACTGGTTGAATCGGACGACCCGCTGGAGGCGGGGCTCGAGATCTACGCCTGCCCGCCGGGCAAGCGGCTGAGCGTCATGAGCCTGATGTCGGGCGGCGAGCAGGCGCTGACGGCCACGGCCCTGATCTTTGCGGTGTTCCTCGCCAACCCGGCGCCGGTTTGCGTGCTCGACGAAGTCGACGCGCCGCTGGACGACGCCAACGTCGATCGCTTCTGCCGCATGCTGGACGAGATGCGGGGCCGCACCGACACCCGCTTCATCGTCATCACCCACAATCCGGTCACCATGAGCCGGATGGATCGCCTCTATGGCGTCACCATGCCCGAGCGGGGCGTGTCGCAACTGGTGAGCGTGGATCTGACCCAAGCCGAAGAACTGGCCGCTTGACCCGCAAAGGGCTCGCCGTCTGGCGAGCCCTTGCCCCACTCAACCTTCTCGACAGCTAGCGGCGACGCTCTTCGCGCTTGCGACGTTTTCTTTGACGTTCGGTTTCCCCGAACAGAGCGGCCGCGAGTGTCGCAAGCGCGGGGTTCCGGAGGAACAGAAACGCGGTCGCCAGGGCCGCGGCGCCGCCCAGGACGGGCCGGGCGGCGGCGAGATGGACGGCGCGACTGAGCAGGCCGCCGTCGTCATCAGCGTCATCCAGATCGTCGTCTTCGTGGGGTTCACTGTCGCCCTGGGCCTTGCCAAGGAATCGCAGGGCCACGCCGGCGGCGGCGATCAGGAACAGGCCGGCGGTGATCGCTCCGGCGGCCGCCGGGATGAACACCATCAGCAGCAGATGGTAGATGGTGACCCCGAGCGCCACCACGGCGACCAGAGCGCAGCCAGCCGCGACCGCGCCGGCGACCAGCTTGGCGACGATGGTCTTGACCAGCCCGCGACCCAGCATCAGCGGCGACGACCGGCCAGCAGGACGCCGAGCACCAGACCGACGCCGAGCGCGATGGCGGTCGACTGGACCGGGCGCTCCTGGACCCGCTCGGTGACATAGCGCTGAGCCTCTTCGAGACGCTCGTGAGCGTCGTCGTAATAGGCCTGTCCCCGCACACGGGCCTCGGCGTAATACCCGCGGGCGCGTTCGCGCAGCTCGTCGGCCTTGGCTTCGGCCTCGGCACGCACGTGATTGGCGCGACCCTTCAGGGCGGCCGCTTCCTCTCGCGCCCCGACCTTCAGGTCTTCCTTGAGGGTCTTGAGGTCATTCTTGATGTCTTCGCGGGCCTTGGTCGTGGCCATGGTGCGCTCTCCGGCTATAGCTTTGCGGTAAGTGATATGGAAACCCCTAGACCGAACGCCAAGGTCCGGTCACGGTTCCGAGACGCTTTTCTGCAGCGCAGCATGATCAGATCAAGGCCATGAACGAATGGATTTTCGAGCCGGAGCCTCGTGCGGCGCTGGCCGCGGTCGGTGGTGGAACCGTGCCGGTACGACGCGTGCTCTGCGTGGGCCAGAATTATGTCGGCCATGCGCGCGAGATGGGCGCCCAGCGGGCCGAGCCCTTCTTTTTCTCCAAGCCGGGAGACGCCGTGACAACGGCGGGAGAAATTCCCTACCCTCCCCGGACCGACACGCTTCACCACGAGGTCGAATTGGTCTGCGTCATCGGCGGCCAGGGGGCGGATCTGTCGATTGAGGCGGCCGGCGAGCTGATATGGGGCCATGCGGTGGGCGTCGACCTGACCCGACGCGACCTGCAGGCGGCGGCCAAGGCGGCGGGCCGGCCATGGGACGCCGCCAAGGGTTTCGACCACTCTGCGCCATGCGGCCCGGTCACGCCCGTATCGAGATGGAGCCCCGCAGGCCAGCGGCTGACCCTGGCCGTCAACGGCCGGACGCGGCAGGACGGCGCGCTGTCGGACATGGTCTGGAGCCCTGCCGAAGTGGTCGCGGAGGCCTCGCGACTGTGGCGGCTGATGCCGGGCGACCTGATCTTCACCGGCACCCCCGAAGGCGTCGGCCCCCTGGCTCGCGGCGACCGCGTCCGGGCCGAGATCGAAGGTCTTGGGCCTTTGGAGTTCACCCTGACATGAGCGACCTGATCCTGCACGACTACTGGCGCTCGGGAACCAGCTACCGCACCCGGATCGCGCTCAATCTGAAAGGCGTGGCCTTTGAGAGCCGCCCCGTCGACCTGCGCGCCGGACAGCAGGCGTCCGATGGCTATCGCTCGCTCAATCCGCAAGGGCTGGTTCCGGCGCTGCAGGTGGGCGGCGAGGTGCTCACGCAAAGCCCAGCCATCCTGGAATGGATCGAGGAGACGTTTCCCGACCCACCTCTACTGCCGCGCGACGCCCTTGGCCGCGCCCAGGTGAGGGCCATGGCGGCCCTGGTGGCCTGCGACATCCATCCGCTCAACAATCTCAGAGTGTTGAAAGCGTTGAAGGGCGAGTTTGAGGCCGATCAGGCCACTCTCAACAGCTGGGCCGGCCGCTGGATCCATCCGGGATTCGCGGCGCTAGAGACGCTGGTGGCGCGACACGGCGCCGGCTGGGCTTGGGGCGCGACGCCGAGCCTGGCGGATTGCGGCTTGGTTCCGCAGGTGTACTCGGCTCGCAGGTTCAAGATCGACCTGGCGGCTTATCCGCGCCTGGTGGCCATCGAAGCGGCGGCGGCGGTGCATCCGGCCTTTGTCGCGGCACACCCGGAGCGCCAGCCGGACGCCGACCCCGCCAGCTAAACTAGCCGAGAGCCTTCATCAGCTCGGGCACCACGGTCTTGTAATCACCGACCAGGCCATAGTCCGCGACCTGGAAGATCGGGGCGTCGGCGTCCTTGTTGATGGCCACGATGACCTTGGAGTCCTTCATTCCGGCCAGATGCTGGATAGCGCCCGAGATGCCGATGGCGATGTAGAGCTGGGGCGCCACGACCTTCCCCGTTTGGCCGACCTGATAGTCGTTGGGGGCGTAGCCGGCGTCCACGGCCGCGCGCGAGGCGCCGACGGCGGCGCCGAGCCTGTCAGCCAGGGGGTCCATGACGGCATGGAACTCGTCGGCCGAACCCAGGGCCCGGCCGCCCGAGACGATGATCTTGGCCGCGCCCAGCTCGGGTCGGTCCGACTTGACCATTTCCTCACGGACGAAGTCGGTCTTGGGCGCCTCGCCGCCCGCGACGCTCTCGACGGAGGCCGAGCCGCCCTCCGGCGCTGCGTCGAAGGCGGTGGGACGCACGGTGATCACCTTCTTGGCGTCCGAGGTCTGGATTGTTTCCAGGGCGTTGCCGGCGTAGATGGGGCGCACGAAGGTGTCGGCCGAGACCACCTCGACGATGTCCGAGATTGGCGCCACGTCCAGCTTGGCGGCGAGGCGCGGGGCGAAGTTCTTCCCGTCCATATTGGCGGGCGTCAGGATGGCGTCATAGCCGTCCGCCAGCGGCAGGACGGTGGCCTCCACGGCTTCCGCCAGGGTCTTGCCCAGCTCGGCGTTCTCGGCAAGCAGCACCTTGCGCACGCCCGAGATCCTGGCGGCGGACTCTGCGGCGGCCTGAGCCCCCTGTCCGACGACCAGGATGTCGATGTCGCCGCCCAGCTTGGAAGCTGCGGTCACGGTCTTGGCGGTGGTGTCGCGGACAGCCTGTCCGTCGTGATCGGCGATGACGAGAACGGCCATTACAGAACTCCCGCGGATTTGAGGGCGGCGACCAGGTCTTCGGCGCTGTCTACCTTGACGCCGGCGCCGCGCTTGGGCGGCTCGCTGACCTTCAGGGTCTTGATGCGCGGCGCCACGTCCACCCCCAGGTCGGCGGGCTCGAGCGTTTCCAGCGGCTTCTTCTTCGCCTTCATGATGTTCGGC